>NZ_LZEJ01000032.1:0-61568 GCF_001704375.1 Alishewanella sp. HH-ZS
TCCCGCCTCCTACTCGATTCCTCTATTGATGTGCCCAATATGATTGCGACCCTGTCCGAGCTGGTCGAGCAGGCGAATGGCTATCATGGCCGGGTTTTTATCGTCGATGACGACCGGTTGTTGGCGGAACACTATGCGTTGGTACTGAACTCAGTCGGTATTGAAACCCGGATCATGCAGAATGTGCGGAATATCGTGCATGAGCTGTTAAGCTTTCAACCGGATCTGGTGTTGATGGATATCTATATGCCCGATTATTCGGGTACTGAACTGGCGGGGGTATTACGCCAGTATCAGTCGCTAAAACGCCTGCCGATCGTCTTTTTATCGTCCGAGGCAAATAAGTTTTTGCAAATTAAGGCGATGGCACAGGGTGCAGATGATTTCCTGACCAAGCCAATCGCTGATGCGGAGTTGGCGCAAGCGATTAAAGTGCGGCTCAGGCGCAGCCTGCAGATCCGGCAGCTTATTGAAAAAGATGGCCTGACCGCTTTAATTAAACACAGTGCCATTAAAGAAGTGGCCGCGCTGGAGCTGGAGCGTGCTGAGCGGTCTGGCAAGCCGTTAAGTGTTGTGATGCTGGATATTGATTTCTTTAAATCAGTCAATGACCGCTACGGTCATGCTACCGGCGATATTGTTATTACTGCCCTGGCAACGATGCTGCGTAAAAGGATCCGCAAGACTGACAAAGCCGGTCGCTATGGCGGCGAGGAGTTTATGCTGGTATTGCCGGATTGCAGTAGCGAGCAGGCACGGCAATTAACGGCGCAAATTTTACAGGCCTTTCGCCAGCTACAGTTTAGTGCTGCCGAACAATTGTTTCAGTGCAGTTTTTCGGCGGGAGTGGCCTCGACCAGTGACAGTAGCTATGCCAACGCCGATTTGCTGATTGCGGCAGCTGACACTGCGCTATATCAGGCAAAACAAGCTGGCCGGGATCGGGTGTGTTGATTGTTAAGCTGGCGGCTGTTGCTGCCGCCAGCCGGAGTATTACAGCTTTTGCAACACTTCTGCCGGTAAGGCTAACTCGTCATTACGGTTGACACCAACACCACGGCTAATCACATTTTGGGCAATCTGTTTTGCTTCATCCAGCGAGTGCATTTGCGCCGTACCACACTGATAAATATTCAGCTCCGGAATATCGTTTTGACTGGCCACCTGCAACACATCCTGCATCGCGGCCTGCCAGGCAGCGGCTACCCGCGGTTCGTCCGGCGTACCAATCAGGCTCATATAAAAACCAGTGCGGCAGCCCATTGGCGAGATATCGATAATTTCGACATCCTGGCCATTAAGATGGTCCCGCATAAAGCCGGCAAATAAATGCTCCAGCGTATGGATACCTTTTTCCGACAGGATTTCTTCATTCGGTACACAAAAACGCAGGTCGTATACGGTAATGGCATCGCCTTTTGGCGTGGTCATTTTCTTGGCGATACGCACCGCCGGCGCTTTCATAATGGTGTGATCAACGGTAAAGCTATCAAGTAATGGCATAACAAATCCTGTAAGCAGCAATAAGTGCTTTGATTATAGCGCTGGCGGCCAGCGAAAGTTAACCGCTTTCGCGAGTTAGCGGCAGAAGCGGCACAAAATACGCAAAAACGTAAAATTTTACTTTTGATAACCTTGAATAGATCAGGGCTAATCCCCACTAATCGGTCATCGCAATGTTTCATTGTTCAGAATATAGGTGGAGAGACGTTATGGGTAGAATTATTGGTATTGACTTAGGTACAACCAACTCTTGTGTAGCTATTTTAGATGGTGATAAACCAAGAGTCCTGGAGAATGCCGAAGGGGCACGTACCACGCCTTCAATTATTGCTTACACAGAAGATGGCGAAGTGTTAGTCGGCCAGCCAGCTAAGCGCCAGGCGGTGACTAACCCGAAAAATACCTTATTCGCCATCAAGCGCTTAATCGGTCGTCGTTTTGAAGACGAAGAAGTGCAGCGTGATATCAAAATCATGCCTTTCAGCATTGTTAAAGCCGATAATGGTGATGCCTGGGTTGAAGTAAAAGGTAAAAAGTTAGCGGCACCACAAATTTCAGCTGAAGTGCTGAAAAAGATGAAAAAGACGGCTGAAGATTACCTGGGCGAACCGGTAACCGCAGCGGTTATTACAGTACCAGCTTACTTTAACGATGCTCAGCGGCAGGCTACTAAAGATGCAGGCCGTATTGCCGGTTTAGATGTGAAACGCATTATCAACGAGCCAACCGCTGCTGCGCTGGCTTATGGTATGGATAAAAAGAAAGGCGATACCAAGGTTGCGGTATATGACCTGGGTGGCGGTACTTTCGATATCTCCATTATTGAAATTGATGATGTTGATGGCGAGCAAACCTTTGAAGTACTGGCTACTAACGGTGATACGCACTTAGGTGGTGAAGACTTCGATAACCGCGTGATCAACTATCTGGTTGACGAATTCAAGAAAGAGCAGGGCATTGACCTGCGGAACGATCCGCTGGCGATGCAGCGTTTAAAAGAAGCCGGTGAGAAGGCGAAGATTGAATTGTCTTCAGCGTCACAAACGGAAGTAAACCTGCCGTATATCACGGCCGATGCGACTGGTCCGAAGCACCTGAATATCAAGGTTACCCGGGCTAAGCTGGAATCACTGGTTGAAGATTTAGTGCAGCGCACTCTGGAGCCGCTGAAAAAGGCGCTGGCAGATGCCGATTTAAGCGTCAGCGACATCGATGAAATCATCCTGGTAGGTGGTCAGACCCGGATGCCGAAAGTACAGGAAGCGGTTACCGCCTTCTTTGGCAAAGAGCCACGCAAAGACGTCAACCCGGATGAAGCGGTTGCAGTAGGTGCAGCAATCCAGGGTGCAGTGCTGTCGGGCGACGTGAAAGACGTATTACTGTTAGACGTGACGCCACTGTCGCTGGGTATCGAGACCATGGGTAGCGTGATGACCGCGCTGATTGAGAAAAACACCACTATTCCGACCAAGAAGTCGCAGGTGTTCTCAACTGCCGATGATAACCAGTCTGCGGTAACTATTCACGTACTGCAGGGTGAGCGTAAACGAGCCTCTGACAATAAGTCACTAGGTCAGTTTAACTTAGAAGGTATTCGTCCGGCCCGTCGTGGCGAGCCACAAATCGAAGTCACCTTCGATCTGGATGCGGATGGTATTCTGCATGTGTCGGCGAAAGACAAAGATACCGGTAAAGAGCAGAAGATTACGATTAAGGCGTCTTCAGGCTTAAGCGAAGAAGAAATCCAGAAAATGGTGCGTGATGCTGAAGCGCACGCCGAAGAAGATAAAAAATTCGAAGAGCTGGTGCAGGCGCGTAACCAGGCCGATGCCATGGTACATGCCACCCGCAAGCAAATCGAAGACGTCGGCTCAGCTTTAGCCGCCAATGACAAAGAAGCGATTGAAGCGGCTATTGGTGAGCTGGAAAAAGCCATCAAGGGCAATGAGAAGTCAGAGATCGAAGCCAAAACCCAGGCACTGATCCAGGCGTCACAGAAGCTGATGGAAGCCCAGCAAGCCAAAGGTCAGGCGACTGACGCTGGTCAGCAGGCCGGTGGTGCTGATGACGTGGTCGATGCGGAATTCGAAGAAGTTAAAGACGACAAAAAGTAATTAACGCTAAAGCAGGCTGCAGCTTAGGCTGCAGCCGTTAACTGAGAAATAAGCACAGATCTATGTCCAAGCGTGACTATTATGAAGTACTAGGTGTCGCTAAAGGCGCCGATGATAAAGACATCAAAAAGGCTTATAAACGCCTCGCCATGAAATTTCACCCGGATCGTACTCAGGGTGATAAAGACATGGAGGAGAAGTTTAAAGAAGTACAGGAAGCCTATGAAGTTTTGTCTGACGAGCAGAAGCGCGCAGCCTATGACCGTTACGGCCATGCCGGAGTAGATCCGAATCGTGGTGCCGGTGGTTTTAGTGGCGGCGGTGGTGCCGACTTTGGCGATATCTTTGGTGATGTATTCGGTGACATCTTCGGTGGTGGCCGCCGTGGTGGTGGCGCGCGTTCACAACGCGGCGCTGACCTGCGCTACAACCTGGAATTAACACTGGAAGAAGCGGTTAAAGGTAAGTCGGTTGATATTAAAGTGCCGACGATGGTCAGTTGCGACAGCTGCGATGGCTCTGGTGCCAAAAAAGGCACTACGGCGAAAACCTGTACCACCTGTCATGGCTCGGGCCAGGTTACCATGCGCCAGGGCTTTTTTGCGGTGCAACAAACCTGTCCAACCTGTTCTGGTCGCGGCAAGATTATCCCGGACCCCTGTACTAAGTGTCATGGTGAAGGGCGGATTGAGAAAACCAAAACCTTGTCGGTCAAGATCCCGGCCGGTGTCGATACCGGCGACCGCATTCGCTTATCAGGCGAAGGCGAAGCGGGTATGCATGGCGCGCCTGCAGGCGATCTCTATGTGCAGGTTTCGGTGCGGGCCCACCCAATCTTCCAGCGTGATGGCAATAATCTGTACTGTGAAGTGCCGATGAGCTTTGCTACCGCGGCTTTAGGTGGTGAGATTGATGTACCAACGCTGGATGGTCGGGTAAAACTGAAGATCCCGGCTGAGACGCAAACCGATAAGATGTTCCGCTTACGCGGTAAAGGTGTGCAGTCGGTCCGTGGTGGCGGTGTTGGTGATCTGGTCTGTAAAGTGGTGATTGAAACGCCGGTTAAGTTGTCAGAGCGGCAAAAAGAGCTGCTGCGCCAACTGGACGAGAGCATGACCGGTGAAGGCGAAGCCACGCATCGGCCGAAGTCAAAAGGCTTTTTCGATGGTGTGAAAAAGTTTTTTGATGATTTAACCAGCTAAAGCTGTTATTTGGCAGCAGCAACAACAGAAACCACCCGTTTTGGGTGGTTTTTTTATGCCCAGACGGTAAACTTAAGCCACGATGTTATTTTCAATGGACTGCCTATGTTAAAGAAATTACTTGTTCCGACGCTCTGCGCGCTGTTACTGAGTTCCTGTGCCGAATCGCCCACTGGCCGGCGCCAGGTGATGTTGTTTGATAACAACCAGCTGAACACTCTGGGAGCTCAGACCTTTGAGCAAATGAAAGCCGAGCAAAAAATCAGTACTGATCCGGCAACTAATAACTATGTGCAGTGTGTGGCGAATGCTCTGCTAAAGGTTACCCCCGCTGAGTACCAGCAATATAAATGGGAAATCGTGGTATTTGACAGCGATCAGGTGAATGCCTTTGCCTTACCCGGTGGCAAGATGGGGGTCTATACCGGTCTGCTCAAAGTGGCACAAACGCCGGCCCAGTTAGCGGCGGTGGTTGGGCATGAAATTGGCCATGTGATGGCCGGCCATAGTAACGAGCGTTTATCGACCAATCAGTTTTTACAGGTGGCATTGGCGCTGGGTGATGCCGGCAGCCGGGCGGCCGGGGTGCGTTATCAGCAGGAGATGATGGCAGCTCTTGGTTTAGGTGCTCAGGTTGGTGTTGCTTTGCCCTTTAGCCGGGCTCATGAAACTGAAGCCGATATTATTGGCCTGGACTTAATGGCGCGGGCCGGTTTTAATCCGGAAGAGTCTGTTGCGCTGTGGCAGAATATGGCCGCTGCCGGTAGTGGCGGAGTGCCGCAATTTTTATCGAGCCACCCGATACCGGATACCCGGATCCGCACCTTACAGCAAAAGATGCCGGAAGCTGCTACACTGTATCAGCAGCGGCGCCAACAAGGTACCTTGCCGGCTTGTCGGAAGCCCTAATGACTGGCTTGCTCCGCAAGAACTCAAATAACTGCGGATTGAGTGTCAGTAATTTTTACAATATCGTGGCCTGGTCAGGTGTTTGCCAGACTAACAATATGATGAAACAAAGGTTTGCAAGAGCTGGTATAGTACTTGCATACTATTTCAGCAGAGAAGTGCTTTAACTAACGGAATTTGCTATGCAAGGACATGACCCTAAAGATCAGAACGCGGCAAAAATGAACCGGCGTAAGTTTTTAACCCGTACCGGCGCTGGTTTGGTGATTGCCTCTATTCCTGCACGTTCTGTATGGGCCAGTAGTGGTGGTTTGACCCAGTCTATCGTGGCCTCTGGCCATGGCTCTAATTTTACCAATAGTGAGCCGATTAGGCTGAAATCCTCTGGTTTCTTTGGCAATCCGGGCCGAGGAAGTCAAGCCAGTAGTGGTTTTGGCTATGATAATGTAACTTTCAGCAGTATTTTTTCAGGCCCCCCGCTGCCCACTATTGAAGAAAGACAATTAAAAAGACGAAAAAAATCTATGCAAAACATTACTATAAGTGATGTTGTTACTGTAAATAACACTTGGTGTCACGGTGATAATCAGGTTAACCGTTTTATGGCAGCACTGTACCTTAATGCAATTAACCACGGAAAATTTGGTATTCACTTTCCAATTATAGGTAGTTCTGCCACCTTTTTAACTGACCGAGACTTCGCTATTTACTTGTACAATATGGGATTGCGCCATGGTGGACAATTTGGATTAGAATTACAACAATTGTTTAGTCAGTCACTGCAAGCATAAAATTGACCTTAATTATTCACGAATTTGCTGACGGCTCAGGCATTGTACTTTTTGACTGTTTGAGCGGTGAAACGCTTGCTATCGGTATCACTAAAAATACGTTGTTTAACTGGATAGAGAAAAATGAGCTTGATAAACATTTTTCTCTGTCTGAATCTTCCCGTCTTAAGCACCTGCTATCCTCAGCCAAATATAAAATCGTGGAATCTAAATGCAGTTTCGGGCCCGTTTGACGCTAGCTCCTTTTAATTTTGAAATTATAACGGACCTTCCACTTGTAGCCGGAAATTTGTGCAAGATGTATCCGGACTCTATTCGGCACAACGAATCTCTTATTGATTACTCTTTAACGGTTACTAAAGGCCAGGGAATTCGTCGTTTATTTAAACCACAGGCGCGTTTTTTTGCCGATACGCAGGAACCGTTCCAGCCGTTACAATTGCAGCAAGGTTATGCGATGTTGGAATGGGGGATGAATTGGTGCATTGCCGCGCACGAAATGCAGTATGTCATTATCCACTCAGCGGTACTGGCCAAAGGGGATAAAGCCATTTTGTTTCCTGCACCACCGGGCTCAGGTAAAAGTACCCTGACAGCCTATCTTGCCTTTAACGGCTGGCGTTTATTATCCGATGAAATGGCGCTGATCCTGCCGTTTAGTAATAAGGTGCAACCCTTTGTCCGGCCAATCTGCCTGAAAAACCGCTCCATTGCGCTGGCTAAAAGCTGGTTCCCGACAGGGGTGTTTTCCAGCATTGCTACCGACACCCACAAGGGTGATGTGGTGCACCTGTCGCCGCCTGCTGCCAGCTGGCAAGGCGCTTTGCAACAAGCTGAAATTGTAGCCGTGGTTTTTCCGAGTTATCAGGCTGACACCAACCTGGATATTTATAGCCTCGATCAGACTCAGGCCTTTATGCAGCTGGCGCGAAATGCCTTTAACTTTGGTGTGATTGGTCAGGAGGGCTTTGCCACCCTGACCGCTATTATTGAACAGGTGCCGGCCTTCGAGGTGCAGTACAACGATTTAAAAGCAGTGGCCGCGTTTTTAGAGCAAGAGGTACTTGCTGATGCGCGCTAGTCAGCTGTTGTTACAGTTATTTCAACAACCGCAACTGGCGTTGACACTCAGTGCGGATAGTTGGGTGCATCTGATCAGACTGCTGCGTCAGCAGCAGCAACTGGCTCGTTACGCCTATTTATTCCGCCAGGCCGGCGTCTTTACACAGCTGCCCCAGTACGCGCGGCATCACTTACGCAATGCCGAAATTATTGCCGATAAGCAATATCGTCAGGTCAGCGCTGAGGCAGCTGAGCTGACGCAGTTACTGGCACCGTTGCAGGTGAAACCGGTATTTCTGAAAGGCGCAGCCTATGCTTTGCAGCAAGGATTGCCTGCCGGAATAGGCCGGACTTTCAGCGACCTGGATATCTTAGTACCGAAAGAGCAAATTACAGCGGTAGAGCAACGACTGTCGGTATTTGGCTTTTTACCTGAGCCGGTTAGTGCTTATGATCAGCATTATTACCGTAAATGGACGCATGAGATCCCGCCGCTACGGCATCATAGCCGCGGCACTATTCTGGATATTCATCATAATTTGATCCCACCCATCTCGGGCCGGGCGCCGGATATTCGCCGTTTCTGGCAGCAGCTGAACCTAACCGCCGACGGCTATCAGGTACTGAGCTTACCGGCTATGACCTTACATAGTCTGATCCATCTGTTTTTTAACGAGGATTTCAAAAAGGGCTTTCGGGACCTGACCGATCTGCATTTGTTATTTGCCGGCTTTAGCGAGCAAGATTGGGAGCAATTGCTGCAACTGGCCGAGCAGACCGGCTTTATGTTTGAATTGATGCTGGCTTGCCGCTACACCAGTTATTTACTGGCTACGCCAATTCCTGCCTGGGTGATGCAACAAACCGAGCAGTACCAGCCGTCAAAACTGCGCTTACGGCTACTGGATTTTATCTTCCTGCGACTGTTAAGTCCGCAGCACCCGTTATTAAACACTTATCTGGATCAGCTGGCCGCGCTACTGGCGCTGATCCGTGGTCACTGGCTGAAAATGCCGCCACAGATCCTGTTCGGGCACCTGAGCGTGAAAGCATTTTGTGCTGTACGTGATGCTCTGTTTGGTAAGCACCAATTTAGCCCGAAACGGCCTGGCTAGGCTGGCGGCGCGCTAACACGACACCCAAGGCTACCAGCAGTAAAATCAGGCAGTAGTAGTTGTGTGTAATCACCTGCCACGGCGATAAGCCAAAACTGGCACCCAGTAACAACGCCTGCGCACCATAGGGGACCAATCCCTGGCTGATACAGGCAAAGATATCCAGCAAACTGGCACTGCGCCTTGGGCTGATCTGGTGTTGCTGCGCCAGATTGCGGCTAACATCGCCGGTTAATACTATGGCAACGGTATTATTGGCAATACACAGGTTGCTGATAAAGGCCAGGGCGGCAATGGCAAGTTGTTGGGCCTTATTGCCAGCAAGGCGCAGTTTAGCGGTAACGGATTGGATCTGATTTGAGATCCACTGCAGACCACCTTGTTGCCGGATAAACTCGCTCAGACTGCTAACCAACATCGCCAGCAAGAAAATCTCCTGCACATTGGCAAAGCCGGTGGCGATATCTTTACCCAGATTACTCATCGCGTAATCGGCCAGTAAGCTACCCTGCAGCGCGGCTAATACGATCCCCAGTAGCAGTACCACAAACACATTTAAGCCCAGTACTGCCAGTACCAGAATGGCGGCATAGGGTAAAATGCCGGTCCAGTTATAGGCTTCGGTGCTAATTTGTGGGGAGTCTGAGCTAAGCAAGCCGTAAGCCAGAATCGTCAGCAGTGCCGCTGGCAGGGCAATTCTGATATTTTCTTTAAATTTATCAGCCATATTGGCACCTTGGGTGCGGGTGGCGGCAATAGTCGTATCAGAGATAATCGACAGATTATCACCGAACATGGCGCCACTCAGCAGTACCCCTGCGACTATGGCAGGGTTCAGCTCTGCCTGATTGGCGATACCCACGGCAATCGGTGCCAGTGCGCCAATAGTCCCCATCGAAGTGCCCATCGCGGTAGAAACCAGAGCAGCAATAATAAATAAACCCGGCAAAATAAAAGCAGGCGGAATAATACTTAAACCGGCATTGACCACGGCATCGACGCCACCAGTGGCGGTCGCCACACTGGCAAAGGCGCCGGCCAGCAAATAGATCAGACACATGGTAATAATATTGCTATTACCCGCGCCTTTAATAATTACGTCGATAGATTGAGTAAGCGGGGCGCGATGCAGCCACACTGCCAGGATTAATGCCGGCAGAATGGCGACATGACCAGGCAGTTGGTAGAACGCGTACTCGACATTCTGGCTTTGAAAATACAGGCCACTGCCTAAAAACAGCAGCACAAACAGCAGCAGCGGCAGTAATGAGCGCTTAGCGCCGGTATTGATTGTTGTATTCACTAGAGCAACCTCAGCAAAATGGCAGCGCAATATATAGATGTCCAGACGTCTTGTCAATCTGGCGGCAGTTGAGGCATGTTGTGTTATGGCGTTACTCATTTGCCCCCATGCGGAATAACATAGGGTATTTTGAATAAAAAACATACCGTTAGAGCGCAAGAATCATTATTAGCTAGTGCGGAGGCACGGATGGCAGCAAAGCAGATTATTGGTAGCAAGCGATTTCTGCCGTTCTTTTTGACTCAGGCACTGGGCGCCTTTAACGACAATGTCTTTAAAAATGCGCTGATGTTGCTGCTGACCTTTAGCGCGGCCAGTGCTATGCCCTGGAGTGTTGATGTCAGTATGAATCTGGCCGCCGGGCTCTTTATTCTGCCTTTTTTACTGTTTTCAGCTACCGCCGGCACCCTCGCTGATAGTGTTTGTAAAACCCGGCTGATCCGCTGGCTTAAATTACTGGAAATCGGTCTGATGCTATTGGCGGCAGCCGCATTCTTCTTTGAACAATATTTGTGGTTGCTCGGATTGTTGTTTTTAATGGGGAGTCAATCCGCCTTTTTCGGCCCGGTTAAATATGCCATTTTGCCGCAGTTGTTAACTGATCGACAACTATTGGCAGGTAATGCCTGGGTAGAAATGGGGACCTTTATCGCGATTCTGTTGGGCACTATCGTTGGTGGCTTATTAGTCGGCGTAGCCAATGCCATGCTATGGATCGGCAGTTTAGTGGTGTTGTTTGCGGTGTTGGGTTATCTGGCCAGCTTGCAGATCCCGGAAGTTGGCGCCGTCGCTGCCTGTCCGCGCTTTCAATTTGCGCCCTGGCGGCAAAGCCTGGAAACCGTCCGCATCAGCTATCAAAACCGTACCCTGTATCTGGCGATTATGGCAATTAGCTGGTTCTGGTTTTTAGGAGCCAGCTATCTGACCCAGTTTCCGAATTTTACCAAAAGCCATTTAGCCGGTGATAATACTGTGGTGACGGCCTTGCTGGTCGCCTTTTCGGTTGGGGTAGGCATAGGTTCGATGCTTTGTGAGCGTCTATCCGGCGACAGAGTTGAACTGGGGCTGGTGCCCATTGGCTCTATTGGCCTGACGGTGTTTGGTATCAGCCTGTATTTTAGTACGCCGGCTGTTATGCCAGCGGAGTTGTTATCACTGAGTCAGTTTTTGGCCACTGCCTTTGGCTGGTGGGTACTTTTAGATTTAACCTTGATTGGTGTTTTTGGCGGGCTCTTTATTGTGCCGCTGTATGCGATGCTGCAGCAGCGGGCGGAGCCAGCGCAGCGCGCGCGCATGATTGCGGCCAATAATATTTTTAACGCGCTCTTTATGGTGGTTGCGGCGCTGGCCGGCATGCTGTTTCTGGCCGGACTTGGCTTGAATATCCCGGAGTATTTTCTGATCCTGGCGATTATGAATGCGGTGGTCGCGATCTATGTTTACAGCACAGTGCCGGAGTTTGTGCTGCGTTTTGTGATTTATCTGCTTAGCCATACCATGTACCGGGTGAAAGCACAGGGTTTAGAGCATATTCCAGAGGAGGGGCCGGCGGTACTGGTGGCCAACCATGTTAGCTATGTTGATGCGCTGTTGATTGGCGGTGCAGTGCGCCGGCCAGTGCGCTTTGTGATGTATAAAGGGATTTACCAGATCCCGGTGGCTAACTGGCTGTTTAAAGCCGCCAAAACCATTCCGATTTGCGGCAAGCAACAAGACGAACAAATGTATGAAGCAGCCTTTGCGGCAATTCGATGTGAGCTATCAGAAGGCAATCTGATCTGTATCTTCCCGGAAGGGCGCTTAACTCAGGATGGTGAAATCGATGCCTTCCGCACAGGCATTGAACGGATTGTCGCCGAAACCCCGGTGCCGGTGATCCCGATGGCGCTGCAAGGCCTGTGGGGCTCTTTTTTTAGTCATCATGGCGACGGCGCTTTTAAGTTTAAGGGGCGGTTTTGGTCGAAGATTAAGTTGGTAGTTGGCGAGCCGGTGGCAGCTTCTGCAGTAACCGCAGCGAACCTGGAACAGCAGGTCAGAGCGTTAAGAGGTGCTGAGCGCTAGTCGAAATAAGCAGCAAACAACAGTTAAATGGCCATTTAACTTGATCCGGGATGCCCGCAACCCCATAGCATTAAGACATTTCGTCTGACAGCTATGGAGCCTGTGCATGTTTAACTTTTCCTATCAAAACGCCACTCGTATTGTGTTTGGTAAAGACCAAATCAGTGAACTAGCGCATCTGGTACCCAAAGATAAAAAAGTACTACTGATCTACGGCGGTGGTTCGATTAAACGCAATGGCGTCTATCAACAGGTGGTTAATGCACTCGCAGGTGTCAGTTTTGTTGAGTTTGCTGGTGTTGAGCCAAATCCCGCTTTTGAAACGCTGATGCGGGCAACGACGTTAGTGAAAGAGCAGGGCATTGATTATATTCTGGCGGTCGGCGGCGGTAGCGTAATTGATGGCGCCAAATTTGTTGCCGCTGCCGCCGTATTTAACGGCGATCCCTGGGATATTCTGGCCAAAGGTGCCAAGGTCACAACGGCAGTGCCGCTGGGTTGTGTACTGACACTGCCCGCTACCGGCTCGGAGAGTAACGGCAATTCAGTCGTTACCCGCTATGAAACCCAGCAAAAGCTGGCCTTTAGCAGTGAGCTGGTGTTCCCGCAATTTGCTATTTTGGATCCGACTGTCACTTACAGCTTGCCACCGAAGCAGGTGGCCAATGGCGTGGTCGACGCCTTTGTGCATGTGATGGAGCAGTATCTGACCTATCCGGTTAATGCACCGGTACAGGACCGTTTTGCTGAGGGCTTACTGCAAACTCTGATTGAAGAGGGCCCGAAAGCATTGGCGGAACCAGAAAACTATGACGTGCGCGCTAATGTGATGTGGGCCGCGACCATGGCACTGAATGGCCTGATTGGTCAGGGCGTGCCGCAGGATTGGGCCACCCATATGATTGGCCATGAAATTACGGCGCTCTATGGCTTGGATCATGCACAAACACTGGCGATAGTGTTACCGGCATTAATGCAGCAACAACGCGCCACAAAACGCGCCAAGTTACTGCAATACGGTCAGCGGGTCTGGCAATTACAGCATCAGGATGAAGAGCGGCTGATTGATGAGGCTATCAGTCATACCCGGCAATTCTTTGAGCGGATGGGCGTACCTACCCGTCTGGCTGACTATGGTATCAAAGCCGATGCCGTCGATAAGCTGGTCGATAAACTGGTGCAGCATAAGATGATTAAGCTTGGCGAACACCGGGATATCACGCCGGAAGTCAGCCGCAGTATCCTGCAACGGGCGGTTTAGTTTTTAGTGTTGAATGTTGAATGTTGAATGTTGAGTGTTGAATGTTTAGTGCTTAGTGCTTAGTGCTTAGTGCTTAGTTGGCATATAACCTATGCCGAACTACCGTGTTGGCTCTTGGTGTTCGTTTGGTTAAGCGATCGCCAAGGGCATTCCGTATCTGCTGGTAACTTTCTCAATCTACATTTCCTGATCACAGAAGCGGGCATCCTTTGGTGACTTGAGTATAATGCGCTAACTTGTCCATTTTTATGATTGATAGAACGCAGGGTAGAGTATGACCTCAATTGGGATCTTTGGTGCCAATGGCCGTATGGGCCGGGCTTTGGTGACGGTAGCAAAAGAACAGCAAATACAGCTCACAGCAGCAACGGTGAGATCCGGTTCCGAGTTAGTGGGGCTTGATGCCGGCGAACTGGCCGGCTGCGGTAAAATCGGGCTGGCGCTGAGCGCTACTGCCGCCGCGGCAGTGCAGCAAGCTGAAGTATGGGTCGATTTTACCATGCCCGAGCCGATGTTAGCCCAGCTGGCACTCTGCGTGGCTGAGCGTAAAGCCATGGTGATTGGCGTCACCGGCTTAACCGATGCCCAGTATCAGATAATTCAACAAGCCAGTACGCAGATCCCGATTGTCTGGGCGCCAAATATGAGTGTCGGCGTGAATTTGCTGCTACATCTGGCACAAACTGCCGCCAGAGTGATGGGGAATACGGCGGATATTGAGATTATCGAAGCGCACCACCGTTTTAAAAAGGACTCGCCGTCGGGTACTGCAATGGCAATAGGTGCCAGCATTGCCCGTAGCCTTGGCCGTAACCTGAACGAGGTTGCCGTCTATGGTCGCGAAGGCATGATTGGTGAGCGGCCGCAACAAACTATCGGCTTTGCCACAGTAAGGGGCGGCGACATTATTGGCGATCATACCGCGCTGTTTGCAGATCTTGGCGAAAGGCTGGAAATTACCCACAAAGCATCAAGCCGTAACACCTTTGCGCAAGGCGCACTGCGCGCTGCTTTATGGTTGCAAAATAAGCAGCCAGGACTTTATACCATGCAACAAGTGCTGGGTTTGCCAAAGTTAGATTAAACTTTTGCGGCATTTAACAAAAAAACGTGTTAAAGCCGCTATTTTTGTAAAAACAAAAAATAGTCATAGCCAAATTAGCGCTTATCACCTAAAATAAGCAGGTTTGCCCGTACGCTGGAAGATGTCCTGGTTTTGTTATCATTACCGGGAACTGTTAGCGCACGGTAAATACGGGTATCAGAATTTTAGGTCAAAACGGGTTGTAAAACGCCACTGGTTTTCGCCCGTTTTTTGCTGTTTGGAGGTTATTTTGACTAAGTCCGCCCTGCTCGTACTGGAAGACGGCACCGTATTTCGCGGTACAGCCATTGGCGCCGAAGGAGTTTCTGTTGGTGAGGTAGTATTTAACACCTCGATGACCGGGTATCAGGAAATTTTAACTGACCCCTCATACGCAGAACAAATTGTGACTCTTACCTATCCTCATATCGGCAATACCGGAACCAATGAGGAAGATGAGGAATCCGGCAAGATTTGGGCGAAAGGCCTAATCATCCGTGACCTCCCGCTGTTAGCCAGCAATTTCCGCAACCAACTCTCTCTTAGTCAATATTTACAAAACAACAATATTCTCGGCATCGCCGATATCGATACCCGCAAATTAACCCGGATCCTGCGTGAAAAAGGCGCCCAGAACGGCTGTATTATGGCCGGTGATAACCTGGATGAAGCTAAAGCACTGCAACTAGCCAAAGGCTTTCCGGGTTTATCGGGGATGGATTTGGCAAAAGAAGTCACCGTCAGCGCACCTTATCAGTGGACCGAAGGTAGCTGGCAGCTGGGCGTGGGCCATCAGGCCGCTGCCGCCGAGCGCTTCCATGTCGTAGCATATGACTTTGGTGTGAAACGCAATATCCTGCGTATGTTAGCGGACCGCGGCTGTAAACTGACCGTAGTACCGGCGCAAACCCCTGCCGCTGACGTACTGGCCTTAAACCCGGATGGTATTTTCTTATCTAATGGCCCGGGTGACCCGGCACCTTGTACCTATGCCATCGAAGCCATTAAAGCCTTTTTAGAGACCGATATTCCGATCTTTGGTATCTGCTTAGGTCATCAGTTACTGGCCCTGGCCAGCGGCGCTAAGACGGTAAAAATGGCATTAGGCCATCATGGTGGTAACCACCCGGTACAAAACCTTGACACCAAACGGGTGCTGATTACCGCGCAAAACCACGGTTTTGCGGTAGAAGAAGCCAGCTTACCGGCCAATTTACGCGCTACCCATAAATCGTTATTCGACGGCACCCTGCAAGGGATCCACCGTACTGATAAACCGGCATTCAGTTTCCAAGGCCACCCGGAAGCGAGCCCCGGCCCGCACGAAGCCTCAGAGCTGTTCGACCACTTTATCGCGCTGATGCAAAAAGCCTAAGTCTATACCCAAAATCATTGGAGATACGGGTAGGCGGCAACTGAGCGCATCCCCAGGAGCATAGGATACTATGTGACTGGGGTAAGAGAAGGCAGCCAACACCCCCGTATCTTCAAGGATGAAGGGGATAAGCAAAGAAAGAATTACGGAGATCTACTGCAATGCCAAAACGTACCGACCTAAAAAGTATTCTGATCTTAGGCGCTGGCCCTATCGTGATCGGCCAGGCCTGTGAGTTCGACTATTCAGGCGCTCAAGCCTGTAAAGCCTTAAAAGAAGAAGGCTACCGCGTTATTCTGGTGAACTCTAACCCGGCCACCATTATGACCGATCCGGAAATGGCCGACGCCACCTATATCGAGCCAATTCACTGGCAGGTAGTAGAAAAGATTATCGAAAAAGAACGTCCATGCGCTGTACTGCCTACTATGGGTGGGCAAACTGCCCTGAACTGTGCGCTGGACTTAGAGCGTCACGGTGTACTGGCGAAATACAATGTTGAAATGATTGGCGCTACTGCTGATGCCATTGATAAAGCTGAAGATCGCAGCCGCTTCGATAAAGCGATGCGCTCTATCGGTTTAGCCTGTCCACGCGCTGGTTTAGCCCACTCGATGGAAGAAGCCTATCAGGTACTGGAAACGATCGGTTTCCCTTGTATTATCCGCCCGTCATTCACCATGGGTGGTTCAGGTGGTGGTATTGCCTATAACCGTGAAGAATTTGAAGAGATCTGTACCCGTGGTCTGGACCTGTCGCCGACCAAAGAGCTGCTGATTGACGAATCGTTAATCGGTTGGAAAGAGTACGAGATGGAAGTGGTGCGCGACAAGAACGATAACTGCATTATCGTCTGTTCGATTGAAAACTTCGATCCTATGGGCGTTCACACCGGTGACTCGATCACCGTAGCGCCGGCGCAAACCCTGACTGACAAAGAATACCAGATTATGCGTAACGCCTCGTTGGCGGTATTGCGTGAAATCGGCGTCGAAACCGGTGGTTCGAACGTGCAGTTCGGTATTAACCCGGTTGATGGCCGGATGGTCATTATCGAAATGAACCCGCGCGTATCGCGCTCATCTGCACTGGCCTCAAAAGCCACTGGCTTCCCAATCGCCAAGGTCGCTGCCAAGCTGGCGGTAGGTTATACCCTGGATGAACTGGCCAACGATATTACCGGTGGTGTTACCCCAGCGTCATTCGAGCCAAGTATCGATTACGTAGTTACCAAGGTGCCGCGCTTTAACTTTGAAAAATTTGCCGGTGCCAACGATCGCTTAACTACCCAGATGAAATCAGTGGGTGAGGTGATGGCGATTGGCCGTAACCAGCAGGAATCGCTGCAAAAAGCCCTGCGTGGTTTAGAGATCGGTGTCTCAGGTTTAGACCCGATTATTGATATCAATGCCTCGGAAGCCAAAGAAAAGATTATCCGTGAACTGCGGGAGCCAGGCGCGCACCGTATTTGGTATATCGCCGATGCCTTCCGTTTTGGCATGAGTATGGACGAGATCTTTAATCTGACCAAAATCGACCCCTGGTTCCTGGTACAAATTGAAGATCTGGTCAAAGAAGAGCAGGCACTCAGTGTCGACGGCTTTGCTGCGCTGGACGAAACCCGGATTGCCCGCTTAAAACGCAAAGGCTTTGCCGACAAACGCATTGCTGAAGTGCTTGGCGTCAGCGAAACTGAAGTGCGCAAAAAGCGCTACAGCTACAATATTCACCCGGTTTATAAGCGGGTTGATACCTGTGCTGCTGAATTTGCCTCTAACACCGCTTACATGTACAGCACTTATGATGAAGAGTGTGAAGCGGCACCGAGCAACCGCGATAAGATTATGATTATCGGTGGTGGCCCGAACCGTATCGGCCAGGGTATCGAGTTTGACTATTGCTGTGTGCACGCGGCGTTAGCGCTGCGCGAAGACGGTTATGAAACCATTATGGTGAACTGTAACCCGGAAACCGTTTCTACCGATTACGACACCTCAGACCGTCTGTATTTCGAGCCTATTACGCTGGAAGATGTGCTGGAAATTGTGCGCAAAGAACAGCCAAAGGGTGTAATAGTGCAATACGGTGGCCAAACGCCACTGAAATTAGCCCGCGCTTTAGAAGCGAACGGCGTGCCAATTATTGGTACTTCACCGGATGCGATTGACCGCGCCGAAGACCGTGAGCGCTTCCAGCAAGCGGTAACCCGCCTGGGCTTAAAGCAGCCGAAAAACGCCACCGTGACCAGCCTGGAAGAAGCCATTGCCAAGGCACCGGAAATCGGCTTCCCGATGGTGGTGCGCCCGTCTTATGTACTGGGTGGCCGGGCGATGGAAATCGTTTATGACGAGCAAGACCTGCGCCGTTATATGAACGAAGCGGTAAGTGTGTCGAATGACTCGCCGGTGTTGCTGGATAACTTCCTGGATGACGCCATTGAAGTCGATATCGATGCCATCTGTGACGGCAAAGAGGTAGTGATTGGCGGCATTATGGAGCATATCGAGCAAGCCGGTGTGCACTCAGGTGACTCGGCCTGTTCATTACCATCGCACAGCTTATCGCAGGCGGTACAGGATGTGATGCGCGAGCAGGTGAAAAAGCTGGCGTTAGAGCTTGGTGTCGTAGGTTTAATGAATACCCAGTTTGCGGTCAAAGACGGCGAAGTGTATTTAATTGAAGTCAACCCGCGTGCCGCCCGCACCGTGCCGTTCGTATCGAAGGCGACCGGTGTAGCCGTAGCCAAAGTCGGTGCCCGCTGCATGGCAGGCCGTTCGCTGGCAGAGCAGGGCATTACCAAAGAGATTATCCCGCCGTATTTCTCGGTAAAAGAAGTGGTGATCCCGTTTAACAAGTTTCCGGGCGTCGATCCGATCCTTGGTCCGGAAATGCGCTCTACCGGTGAAGTAATGGGCGTCGGCGATACCTTTGAAGAGGCCTTTGCCAAAGCGGAACTGGGCTGTGGCATTGTGATCCCGACCGGTGGCCGTGCCTTGCTTTCTGTACGCGACAGCGATAAAGTGCGCGTGGTTGAGTTAGCTAAACGTATGGTGGAATCTGGTTTTGAACTGGATGCCAGTGGCGGTACGGCGGCAGCGTTAAAAGCAGCCGGTATTGAGTGCCGTGTAGTTAATAAAGTGTTCGAAGGTCGTCCGAATATGCTGGACCGGATTAAAAACGGTGAATATAGCTATGTGGTGAATACCACCGAAGGACGCCAGGCCATTGAAGATTCCAAAATGCTGCGCCGTGGCGCCTTACAGCATAAGGTAAACTACACGACAACGCTGAATGCCGCTTTTGCTACGGTAAAAGCCAATGCGGCCAGTGCTTTTGCTAATGTCGTATCTGTACAGGAATTGCATAAGAGAGTTAACGGATGAGTTTGATCCCGATGACAGTTCAGGGCGCAGAAGCACTGCGCGCTGAACTGAACGAGCTAAAAACGGTAAAGCGCCCGGCGGTGATCCTGGCGATTGCCGAAGCGCGTGCGCATGGCGATTTAAAAGAAAACGCTGAGTATCATGCCGCCCGCGAACAGCAGGGTTTTATTGAAGGCCGGATCCAGGATATTGAAGCCAAGTTGTCCAATGCGCAAATCATTGATGTGACCAAGCTGCCAAATAGCGGCAAGGTGATCTTTGGCGCTACCGTCACCATTCTGAATCTGGATACGGATGAAGAAGTGACCTACCGGATTGTCGGTGATGACGAAGCGGATATTAAAAATAATCTGATTTCGGTGAATTCACCGATCGCCCGTGGCCTGATTGGCAAAACAGCTGATGAAGTGGTTAATATTACGACGCCTAAAGGCGTGGTTGAATATGAAATCACTGCAGTGCAGTATTTGTAAGTTAAGCTTGGTTACTTAAAAAACGCCGGCGCTGATGCCGGCGTTTTTTTATCCCCAAAACCAGCGGCCGTTTTTAACTAGCCCAGCTATCAAGCCGGCAAAGCCGGCTGTCGCACCACCGAGCATCCCAAACCAACACCAGAGCAGATTATTGCGATACTGCCGTTTTGCTGCTGCACTCTGTGCGGCTTTTGCCAATAAGCGCGGTTTAATGGTTTGCCATACCCGAAGTTGCAGATAAACCACACCGGTCATAAAAAGGCCAAAGGCCAGCAGCGGAGCTATAGCGCCGGCGGTAAATTCGTATGCGGCAGCCAGCAGTAAGCCTGAGAGGCCAACCCAAGCCAAAGCCTGATTGCGATAACGCAATAAGCGACTGCGCTCGTGATCACTGGCGGCATTTTTCAGTGGCGCGCGCATCCCCAGCAACACACCGAGCATGCCGCCGAGCGCGCCAAGTAGCGCCCCACTAAATAGCCAGCCAAATTTTGCCAGGCCGCTGCTCTGTGCTGCCATGGCACTGGCGGTCGCGGCAGCTGCGGGTGGGCTACCGACCAGTAAAGCGCTAAGCACAGCACTGCTGAGGCCCACACCCGGTGCCGTGCTTAAAATCAGCTTGCCGTATCTGGCTAATAGCTGCTCTTTTAGCAATTCCCTAACCCGCTGCAGTTTTTTCCGGACATTGGCCTCAGTCAGCCCTAATAAACTGGCAACTTGTTGGCTATTTTGTTCTTCACGGTAAAACAGCAGTACGATTTCCCGGCTCTCCGGCGGCAGCTCATCCAGCAGATTACGGATCAGCGTGGCCTGCTCGCTGCGCAGTAATTCGTCTGTCGGACTGCTGTCGCTGGCAAAAGTCTCCAGCAAGGCTTCTGCGTCAGTACCGCGCTCGGTCTGTGCATCCCGTTGTTCGCGCAGATAGCTATAGGCGCGATAGCGCGTGATCTGGCGCAGCCAGGGCAAAAAGCTGGCCGGGTTTTGCAGGCTGTTCAGTTGCTGCCAGGCAGCAATAAATACCTGCTGACAGACTTCCTCACTGGCGTCTAAATCTTTCACAATCGCCAGTGCAATACTGCTGATACCATTTTGGCAGCGCCGCACCAGGCGGCTAAAGGCCTGCATATCGCCGGCGATGGCAGCGCTAACATCGGGTTGTAATTGTTGTTCTATGCTAACCGACATAATCATGTTACTCCTGTAACGCCTGACGCAGCGTGCTGATAAACCACTCTGGTTCATCCAGCATCATAAAATGGCGGCTATTAGTATTCATCAGCAGAGTGGCATTAGCAATGCCGGCAATTTGCTGCTGATAAAGGGCGGCGGCTTGTTGCTGTTGCGCAGCGGGCAGGGCACCACTGGCTCCCAACAGCCAGACTTTACTGGTAATGGCGGCAACCTCAGGGCGTAAGTCCGTGGTGAGCAGTTCATACATCGCCTGGCCAACGCTATTTGAGTCGGAAGCGGCGGCCATCTCCAGTACCAGTTGCTGATGCTCTGGCGCCCTGGCCTGAATAAAAATACCCTGCGCCGCACCGGCTTTAAGTTGTTCACTATTTAGTTGCTGATAATAGGCTTTAATTTGCAACGCTTGTTGCTGCATATCGGCAACCTGGGTCGCAGGATTGCGGCTAAAAATGGGTGCGATATAGGGCAAGCCATCGACCGCGACCACAGTACCTATTTGCTCAGGTGCACTACTCGCCAGTGAGAATGCCAAAAAAGCGCCCAGGCTATGACCGACAATAGCCGGCCGCTGCAGTTGTTGCGTTGCAATATATTGCAATAAATCCTGTTTTAACCGCGGTAACAGTTCGCCCGCAATGGCCGGTGTACCGGCAAAACCAGCCACGCTAATCAGATGCAACTGATAATCCTGCTTTAGAGCTGCAGCAGTATGCTGCCATATCCGGCTATCAGACATTAAACCGGGGATCAGTAATACCGGTTTGCCTTCACCTATCACCTCGACTTGAAAACTGGGTATGGTTTCGACGTCGGCGGCTTTTAACTGCGGCAAAATAACGCCTCCGATAATAATCATGGTAATGGCGAAATGTACCCAAAAGCCAGGTTTGGCTTTGGCGGCTTTGTTGTCAACAAGGGTGCTTTTGGCTGGCTGCTTAGGGTTTGTCATGGCGATATCCTTGGTTAAGTAGGGGTTACCTTAACAAGTCGCCGCAGCTCACCGTGGTGTGACAAAAAATCTATAATAATTTTTATGTTTTTTACTTTGTCATTTAAAACATAAACTTGCGTTGTATGTGTATATTAATAATACAGGTGTTTTTGTACAGTGTTGTTATTCTGGGTAAGTAGGGTAGAGTAGGTGTATAACATTTGAAAGACGCTATCTGGATTTTGATGAACGCTAAATCAATTTCTAATAGCTGATGTTGATAATCAAGGACTATTAATTTAACCACAAGGAAAGGCACAGTGGCTTTTATTGCGCATCCAGCAAAAATTGGCTCCGCTCATCAAAGCGTTAAAACTCATTTAATCGAAGTTGGGCATTTGGCTGCTAAGTATGCAGCCAAAATAGGTGCTCAGGATGTTGGAGTTTTAATTGGACTTTTGCATGATCTCGGTAAGTACAGCAAAGCATTCCAAGATTATATGCAGCTTATTATCCGTGAATTGGGCGCTAATTATGATCCTGATCTGGATGATGTTGATTCAAAAAGCTTGAAAGGCAAAATTGATCATTCATCAGCCGGAGCGCAGTGGATTTTTCAAAATTTACTTCCGATTGCGCTTAAAGCGTTTCCTGACAGAAATTCTACAGATCAAAAGCTGGCTACTGCCGTAGTGCAAATTTTGGCGTTGTGCATTGCCTCTCACCACAGTGGCTTGATTGATAATTTGCCTTCAGAAAATGGTGCGGGTTTCCTCGCCAGAATAAAAAAGCCAGATGCGCAAACTCATTTACATGAGTGTATCCAGGTTGTTGACGCTGAAGTTATTAGCTCGGTCGAAGCTATAGCGACAGCTGAATTTATTAAAGCCATGGTCAATAAACTTAAGTCAATAGTTTCAATAGATTTATCTAATGATAGGGATATTGTCGCGGCGTTTAACCTTGGCTTTTACACCAAATTTTTGTTTAGTAGCCTGATTGACGCTGATAGGGTAAACAGTGCTGATTTTGAAAATCCGGATTACAGCCAGCACCGCCATTTAAAACCGGATTGGACATTGGCTTGCCAACGTATTGAAACCTTCGTTACTACCCTTAAAACCAGAAATACCGTGGATGAGATACGCAAGCAAATCTCAGATAATTGCTTAAAACGCGCTGTTGATGCGCAAGGTATCTATAGCCTTACAGTACCTACTGGTGGCGGCAAAACCTATTCCAGTTTGCGTTTTGCTTTACACCACGCCAAAAAACATCAATTGGACCGGATTTTTTATATTATTCCGTACACTTCAATTATTGAGCAAAACGCTGAGGCGATAAGAAGTGTATTGCAGCGTGATGATGATCCAAGACCATGGGTTTTAGAGCATCACTCAAATTTGGAGCCGGAGCAGCAAACCTGGCATAGCAAACTGGTAGGTGAAAACTGGGACGCTCCTATCGTACTCACCACTATGGTGCAGTTTTTGGAAACCTTGCTAAGCGGTGGTACTCGTGGTGTCAGGCGATTACATCAACTGGCCAACAGTGTGATTGTATTTGATGAGATCCAAGCCCTGCCAATTAACTGCATCCATTTGTTTAATAACTCGCTTAATTTTCTTGCGGCGCATTGTAAAACAACGGCAGTGCTTTGCACCGCAACACAACCCTTGTTACACCAGGTCCAAAATGAGCATAAAGGTAGGTTGCACCTACCTACCGGCAATGAGCTTGTGCCTGATGTAGGCGAGTTGTTTCAGCAGTTAAAACGGGTAGAGATTCTAGATAAAACAACAGTCGCAGGCTGGTCTTTAGAAGAAATAGCCGCTCTGGCGCTTGAGCAACTACAGTTAAAACAAAGCTGTCTGATTATTGTTAATACCAAAAACTG
This sequence comes from Alishewanella sp. HH-ZS, assembly GCF_001704375.1. Lineage (NCBI taxonomy): Bacteria > Pseudomonadati > Pseudomonadota > Gammaproteobacteria > Alteromonadales > Alteromonadaceae > Alishewanella > Alishewanella sp. HH-ZS. Next base: position 23,653 of record NZ_LZEJ01000032.1, read on the forward strand.
GGCACAGGCACTGTTTAAATCTGTACAGCAGACAAAGCAAGTTGAGACAGAAGCCTTAATCCATCTCAGTACTGCGCAGTGTCCGGTACACCGTAAGTTATTACTTGCTAGGGTGCGGCAGCGTCTGGATGCTGGTTTGCCGGTACTATGTTTTAGTACCCAATTAATTGAGGCCGGGGTCGATGTGGATTTCGCGTCTGTTATCCGTTTTCAGGCTGGGCTGGATTCTTTAGCACAGGCCGCTGGCCGTTGTAATCGAAATGGCAGGCAACAGACGGCACAGGTTTATGTCGTTAACCCAGCCAAAGAAACCATTGATTTACTGCCAGACATAAAAGTAGGTCGTGATACCACAAAGCGGATATTTAACGAGTTTAAAGGTCAGGATTTCCTAAAACCGGAAGTCATGCAGCAGTATTTTCAGTATTACTTTTTTGATCGCAGTAAAGAAATGAGTTATCCGCTGAAAGCAACAGCTACAAATGGCGCTAATGATTTGCTTAACCTGCTAAGCGTCAATGCACGAAACTCTTCTAGCAATACACCGCTGACCTTGCATCAGGCTTTTATGACAGCAGGTAAAGCCTTTAAAGCGATAGACGCCCCCACACAATCACTAATAGTTCCGCATGGTGAAGGTAAAGCACTAATAACTGATCTTTGTGCTGTAAACAAAAAATTTGATGCGGCTAATTATTACCAATTGCTGCGCAGGTCACAGAAATACAGCGTTAATCTCTTTCCAAATGTCTGGGAAAAACTTCAGCAACAGAAAGCTATTTACGAGATAGCTGATGGGGAGGGGGTCTACTACCTTGATGAGCGGTTTTACAGTGAAGATTTTGGCGTCTGCACAGAACCTTGTGCAGAGCAGCATAACTTTGTTTTCTAATTGAAAAGGACATAACAATGGCGACAAAACCAATGAAAAACAGCATTAGTTTTCGTCTGCGAGGGCGCTATGCATTGTTTACCGATCCGATTACTAAAATAGGCGGTGAAAAATGCACTTACCATCTGCCAACTTATGAGGCATTAAAGGGCGTTCTAAAATCGATTTACTGGAAGCCAACGCTAACGTGGTATGTTGACAGAGTAAGAGTGATTAAACCACTTCGCACCCAAACAAAAGGCACTAAGCCGCTGAACTGGGGTGGGGGCAATAGCCTGGCTATTTACACCTTTTTGCATGATGTTGAATATCAGGTTGAAGCACATTTCGAGTGGAATGAGCACCGGCCAGAGCTTGAGCAAGACAGAATTGACGGCAAGCATTTTAGTATTGCGACACGGATGCTGGAAAAAGGCGGGCGGCAGGATATCTTTTTGGGTACTCGTGATTGCCAGGCCTACGTTGAGCCATGTGAATTTGGGGAGGGCGATGGTGCTTATGACAATATTGACGAGTTGAGCTTTGGTTTAATGTTTCACGGCTTTGACTACCCTGATGAAACCGGCGTTAATGAATTACATAGCCGGTTTTGGCACGCCACGATGAAACACGGTATTGTTACCTTTCCCCGCCCGGAAGATTGCCAGATCAAACGCTTTGTCCGCGAGATGCAACCAAAAGAATTTGCGCTTGATGTTAATCAACAGGCTGTAGACGAGCTGGAGGCGGCATTATGAGTTGGTTAGCACGGCTATATGAAACTTATGAACAGGCGCAGCAGTTTTCTGTAGATTTACCGCAGGAACAGCAGTTAATGCCGGTTAGCCATACTCCGCAGAACGCTCATATTAATATTGTTATTGACGGCAATGGTGCTTTTCTCAGGGCTTCTGTACTGGAAAAAACACAATTGGTTTTACCAGCGACAGAGCAGTCAGCAGGCAGAGCAAGTGGGTTAGCACCACATGCTCTGGCAGACAAGATTCAGTATGTAGCAGGTGACTATGAGCAATTTGGTGGTTTAAAAAAGGCAGGGTTTGAGCTTTATTTTGAACAACTTAGCGGATGGTGCAATTCTGAGTTCGTTTTACCCGCGATTAGTGCTATCCACAGGTATGTTGGTAAGCGAACTGTTGTTGCTGATCTGCTGCAACATGGCGTACTGCACGCCGAGAACGGTATTTTACTTACAAAGTGGCAATCTTCGGCAGAGGCACCTTTGTTATTCAAAGTTTTACCAAAGGAAGCAGGTTCATTGGATCAAGGCTCTGCATTGGTGTGCTGGACGGTGGAAATGCCTGGCATTGCACAATCAAAAACCTGGCTTGATCCGGCCATTCAGCAAAGCTGGATTAATTTTGACAGCTTAAATGGAGGTGAGCCGGGATTATGCCTGGTAAAAGGTGAGCAAACTGTTTTAGCATCAAATCATCCGGCGAAAATAAGGCACAGTGGCGATAAAGCCAAATTAATTTCTGCCAATGATAGCAGCGGCTTTACCTTTAGAGGCAAATTCACTGACAGCAGCCAGGCTGCGGCAGTTAGTTTTGATGTGACCCAAAAAGCACATAATGCATTGCGCTGGTTACTGGCACGGCAAAGCTTTCGCAATGGCGATCAAGCCTATGTCAGTTGGGCAGTATCGGGCAAAACAATACCGAATCCATTCTTAGATCCCTGGGATCTCTTAAATGCCGAAACCCTACCCGAAAAAGATCACTCGCTCGATCTAGGACAAAGCTATGCGCTAAACCTGAAAAGTCATCTAAAAGGCACAGGTAAGGGGGAGCTGGAGCGCAACGAGAGCATTTGCATTTTAGGGTTGGATTCCGCCACGCCCGGCCGGATGGGAATTATTTACTACCGCGAAACGATAGCAGAAGAATTTTTAAGCTCACTGGAAAAGTGGTACCGGGATTTTGCCTGGCCGCAGCGGCATAAAATAACGCTGAACAGTGAGAATAAAAGTAAAGCTGTCGAGAAAACGATTTGGTCGGCCTGCGCCCCTGCACCTTATAAAATTTGGGATGCCGTTTACGGTGATGTTTTAAAAAGCACTGATTCGCTGAAGAAAAACCTTACCGAGCGCCTGCTACCTTGCATTGTAGAAGGCAGGCCCTTGCCGGTAGATATTGTTACCTATGCCATTAAACGGGCAACCAATCGATTAGCTTACAAAAGTGATGAAACATGGCGCTGGGAGCAAAACCTAGGTATTGCCTGCGCGCTTTATAAAGGCTTTTGCAAACGTACACCTCATATTAAATACCAAAAGGACTATGCCATGGCATTAGATGAATCCAGTACCTCACGGGACTATTTATATGGCCGCTTATTGGCGGTAGCTGAAAATATCGAATCCTATGCGCTTTACAAAGCGGGTGAAAAGCGTAACACCACAGCTGACCGTTTAATGCAACGCTTTGCTGACAGGCCGTTTTCCACCTGGCGCAATTTAGAGCTGGCACTAAAGCCCTATATGCATCGTTTGCAAAATGTTAGCCCCGGCTTTTTGAAGCTACGACAAGACTTGCTGGATAGCATTCAATCAGCTTTCGAAACTACAGAATTTAAATCAGACAAAGCGTTAAGTGGTGAGTTTTTACTGGGTTTTCACTGCCAGCGCTTAGTACTAAACAGTAAAAAAGATGCGGCAGAAACCGCAGATGCAGCAGAATAAGGACAACAGCATGAGCTTACAAAATAAAATCGATTTCGCCATTATTTTTTCAGTAAAAAACGCTAACCCAAATGGCGACCCGTTAAATGGTAACCGGCCACGGACAGATTATGACGGCTTTGGCGAAATTACCGATGTATGCTTAAAGCGCAAAACCCGCGATCGCTTACAAGATGCAGGCCAGGCTATTTTTGTGCAATCGGACGAAAAGAAAACCGATGGTTACCCAAGCCTGCGTGCCAGAGCTGAAGGCGTATTAGGAAAAGAGGCACTTAATGCCAAGAAAACAAAACCTGAAGATGCGGCAAAATTGGCCTGTCAAACTTGGTTTGACGTTCGTGCTTTTGGCCAATTGTTTGCCTTTAAAAGCGAAGAAAAAGACGGCGTATCTATTCCTATCCGTGGCCCAGTTAGCATTCAATCTGCCTTTAGTATTGAGCCGGTAAGCATTACCAGTACGCAAATAACTAAAAGTGTCAGCGGTGATGGTGATGGCAGTAAAAAAGGTTCAGATACAATGGGGATGAAGCATCGGGTTGATAATGCCGTTTACGTAGCTTACGGTGCTATGTCGCCACAACTGGCGGAAAAAACCGGTTTTAGTGATGCTGACGCACAGACGCTGAAATCGATTTTGCCAAAATTATTTGAAGGTGATGCTTCATCCGCCAGGCCAGAGGGGTCTATGACAGTAGAAAAAGTGATCTGGTGGCAGCATAACAGCAAGGCTGGTCAATATTCGTCGGCGAAAGTACACAGATCTTTGAACGTGAATGCTGACGGTAGCTATCAATTAGCAGCGTTGGATAACTTGACAGCTGAAGAAATAGACGGCTTCTAATCTTGCTAAATAACAGAGCCTGCAGCAAACAGGCTCTGAAAACGCTATAGTTAAAGCACATGAACGAAAGTTTGGAGAATGTGGTATGAACCTTCAGGAACTCAGTGCCAGCGAAAAAATTTTACTGGCAGAGCAGTTATGGGATAGCGTGCGTGCCGAGGCTGATGCCAGCGAACTGACCACCGCACAACGTAAAGTATTGGCGCAGCGCTTAGCGGAATTTGAATTGGAGCCGGAGCAAGGCGAAAGTTGGGACAGTGTTAAAGCGCAAATAAGCCAACAATGACCACCCGCTTGGTCATTCGCAAGGCTGCAAAGCAGGATTTACAGCAAGCATTTGACTATTATCAGTTGTGCCTGCCGAATCTTGGGCATGAATTTTTGCTCAGTGTCGATGCTCAAATGCATGCAATTCAGCGCATGCCAAAGCGATACCGCCAGGTGTACGGTGTCATTCGCCGCGCAGTCGTACAACGCTTTCCCTATTACATTTACTTTATTGAAACCGAACAGCTTATCAGTGTGTTAGCGGTGCTACATGCCAGGCGTGCGCCTGCTAGCTGGCAAAGCAGGTAAAATATGATTGATGGCCGCCTTGTTCCCCTCGCAGCGTTACAACACTTTGCTTTTTGCCCCCGCCAGTGTGCATTAATACATAACGAGCAAGTGTGGGCCGATAATTTTCTGACTGCACAAGGCAACTTACTGCACGAGCGGGTAGATGGTGGTGAACCCGAAACCCGCAAGGGCGTGCGGTTTGAACGTGGTGTGCAGGTGGCAGCGCCTAAGCTGGGCGTAACTGGTAAGCTGGATTTAGTGGAGCGTGATTTATCCAGCGGCAAATTATGCCCGGTAGAGTACAAGCGCGGTAAACCCAAACCCGGTGATTGGGATGAAATTCAACTTTGTGCTCAGGCGCTGTGTTTAGAGGAAATGACCGGACAGACGGTGTCAGAGGGCGCTCTCTGGTATCACCAAACCCGGCATCGCCAGGTAATTTCCTTTAGTGTTGAATTGCGTCAGCGTACTTTGCAGGTAATTGCCGAAGTGGCAGCCATGCTGGCGTCGGGTCAAACCCCCAAAGCAGTATATGGCAAGCACTGCCATGCCTGTAGTTTGTATGACTTATGTAATCCTAAACTGCTGCAACAAGATAACAGCCGCAAGTATATAAAAAAACTCTTTGCCACGGATGATTCTGATGAAAAAACTACAGAATAGTTTGTATATCAATACACAGGGCGCTTATTTGCATAAAGAGCGTGAAACCCTGGTTATTGATATCAATAAACAGAAAGTGGCGCAGTTACCTATTCACGGTATAGGGGCTATTTTTTGTTTTGGTAATGTCATGGTTTCGCCGCAAGTTATGGGGTTTTGTGGTGAAAACGCGGTAAATCTGGCATTTTTCACTGAATATGGCCGCTTTCTAGCTCGAATTCAGGGCAAGCAATCCGGCAATGTATTGTTGCGCAGAAGTCAGTATCGCAAAGCGGATGAAGATCCACACTCTATTGCCCGCAATATCGTAGCGGCAAAAATACAGATGCAAAAACAGGTATTGCAGCGCCAGCAGCGTAACCATGGCGTATTGCCTGAATTAACCGCGCAGATAACAGCACTTAACCATATTCTGGATACATTAAATCTGGCAACTAACCTGGATAAAATTCGCGGCTACGAAGGCGATGCAGCCGCGCGGTATTTCTCTGTATTTAATTTATTGCTTACCGGTAGCGCAAAAGACTTTAACTTTAGTGGTCGGGTACGGCGGCCGCCAACTGATCCTATTAATGCCTTGCTATCGTTTATTTATTCAGTATTGAGCAATGATATTAGTGCTGCTTTGCAAGGCGTGGGGCTTGACCCTCAGGTTGGCTTTTTGCATCAGGAACGGCCAGGCAGAGACAGCCTGGCGCTGGATTTGCTGGAGGAGTTCCGTGCTTTTATCGCTGATCGTTTAGTGCTAACCCTACTGAACCGGCAACAACTTAAAGCAACAGATTTTGTCACAGAAGCTGGTGGCGCAGTAAAGCTAAAAGACGACGCCCGCAAACTAGTACTGCAGGAATACCAGAGCCGCAAACAGCAAACCATTAAGCATGCCTTTCTAGGAGAGGATGTTGAAATTGGTTTATTGCCTTATATTCAAGCCATGCTAATGGCGCGGCACCTGCGCGGTGATCTAGCCGAATACCCTCCCTTTTTTAGCAAGTAGCAGGTTAACCCTTATGATGGTATTGATTACCTACGACGTTTCATTTAGCTCAGAAGATGGCAAAACCCGCTTAAGGCGTATCGCTAAAATTTGCCAGGATTACGGTACCCGCGTTCAGTACTCGGTATTTGAGTGTGATATCGATCCTGCGCAGTGGGTAAGGTTAAAAGCCGAGCTTTTAGCCACTTACGATGAGGAAGTTGATAGCTTGCGCTTTTATATTCTGGGTAAGAGCTGGCGCAGCAAAGTAGAGCATCATGGTGCAAAAGCCGCGCTTGATTTATTCGCCGATACACTCATCATCTAGTCGCTAACCCTTAGTGCTCTTTAAAAAGCCGGATCTTTAGCGGCGGGCTTACTAACTGAATTTAAAAGTTAAATGTAAGTCCGTTGTATCTTTAAGTTCGTTATTTGAATAATCTCTGTGGGTTAGCGCTAAATACATTTTAGCGTTAGACTACACCCGCTTTTGCACAAAGGCAGTCGCGCCTCACGCAGGCGCGTGGATTGAAACGACTTTTTTTGCAAAGTCAACATCAACATATCGGGTCGCGCCTCACGCAGGCGCGTGGATTGAAACTGGCTCGCCTGCTGCGCCTAATTACACGGCAATAGGTCGCGCCTCACGCAGGCGCGTGGATTGAAACAGGGCTACAGCGGACGCTCAGATTGACGATTTTGTCGCGCCTCACGCAGGCGCGTGGATTGAAACTGCAACCACTGCGTCAAATTCACATGTCGTTACGTCGCGCCTCACGCAGGCGCGTGGATTGAAACACATTGATCGGCGATGTGCTGATAAGAAGGCCAGGTCGCGCCTCACGCAGGCGCGTGGATTGAAACTCTAAGGTAAGTGATCGTCACGCCTTTAACATCAGGTCGCGCCTCACGCAGGCGCGTGGATTGAAACGAGCCACCACTGCCGACTGTTCAAATGTGCGGTTGTCGCGCCTCACGCAGGCGCGTGGATTGAAACTCCCTAAGCATATCCCTGTTTTTGGGAATATTTGGTCGCGCCTCACGCAGGCGCGTGGATTGAAACACGGGATAACCTGCACGAATATCAGGAGCGCAGTAGTCGCGCCTCACGCAGGCGCGTGGATTGAAACTATCTTTAATTATGGAGCGCAAATGATGAAACAACGTCGCGCCTCACGCAGGCGCGTGGATTGAAACCTTGCGAGCATAAGCCCGGCGCAAAACGTCTTTAGTCGCGCCTCACGCAGGCGCGTGGATTGAAACAGCTTGATAACGCTGCGCTGCGTGTATTTGGAAGGTCGCGCCTCACGCAGGCGCGTGGATTGAAACTCCGCCACGATAGATGTGGATGGAGTTGATACGGTCGCGCCTCACGCAGGCGCGTGGATTGAAACGGTCCAAAAATAAACGGCGCTACTTGGAATCCAAGTCGCGCCTCACGCAGGCGCGTGGATTGAAACTGTTATGGCAGCAGTGACAATCATCTACGCCAATGTCGCGCCTCACGCAGGCGCGTGGATTGAAACCTCAACACTGGGTCGGGCGGTTCCGGCACAGGAGTCGCGCCTCACGCAGGCGCGTGGATTGAAACCCTTTAACCCCTGTGAATCCGTCAGATTGGTACTGGTCGCGCCTCACGCAGGCGCGTGGATTGAAACAGGTATTGCGCATCGAATGCGAGTTGTTCACCAGTGTCGCGCCTCACGCAGGCGCGTGGATTGAAACTTGCTAAATTGCATTATCTTTACCTCAGCTGGCGTCGCGCCTCACGCAGGCGCGTGGATTGAAACTGGTATCGCATTAGCGCAAAAAGCAGCTCTGGCAATGTCGCGCCTCACGCAGGCGCGTGGATTGAAACTTGTGGCTGGCTGCTTACGTACCACATGATCAGCACGTCGCGCCTCACGCAGGCGCGTGGATTGAAACGACCGCTGCAATACCGGTAGTTGGCCCAGCTTTGGGTCGCGCCTCACGCAGGCGCGTGGATTGAAACAAACTGGGTACCCAGGCCAGCACCTGCCAGCACCGTCGCGCCTCACGCAGGCGCGTGGATTGAAACAGGTAGCGCAGCTGGCGCCAGGCATTACTACCCGTGTCGCGCCTCACGCAGGCGCGTGGATTGAAACGACAAAACTAACCCGCTGATTGAAGATATTATGGGTCGCGCCTCACGCAGGCGCGTGGATTGAAACACGTAATCACGAATGATTTCAGCATTGCGGTTATGTCGCGCCTCACGCAGGCGCGTGGATTGAAACCTTGCGAGCATAAGCCCGGCGCAAAACGTCTTTAGTCGCGCCTCACGCAGGCGCGTGGATTGAAACCACGGGCAGGCATCGACTAACTGCGGCTTAAATGGTCGCGCCTCACGCAGGCGCGTGGATTGAAACTTGTTACCCAAGCCATCGCTAAAGCGGTGAACCCGTCGCGCCTCACGCAGGCGCGTGGATTGAAACTTATCGAAATCATCGCGCTCAACAATTGACGCCGGTCGCGCCTCACGCAGGCGCGTGGATTGAAACTGCGAATCAAACGCTTTTTTAGTTGTAGATAAGCGTCGCGCCTCACGCAGGCGCGTGGATTGAAACCCACGTTAAAGCAAGAGTGCCTGTAGCGGTGCCGCGTCGCGCCTCACGCAGGCGCGTGGATTGAAACAGCGTGTGGAGCAAGCCGCTATGGCCAGCCATAAGGTCGCGCCTCACGCAGGCGCGTGGATTGAAACGAGCAAATTATTAACCCGTTTGAGAGAGCACTTGGTCGCGCCTCACGCAGGCGCGTGGATTGAAACGCGAACAGCCAGCACCGTCTTTTGGTCAGCGTGTGTCGCGCCTCACGCAGGCGCGTGGATTGAAACGCCGGGGCATAGGGCGATTATAGTGCCTATCAAGTCGCGCCTCACGCAGGCGCGTGGATTGAAACTTCGGCGTAGATGCCGGCTGGCCAGTACAGCGCGGTCGCGCCTCACGCAGGCGCGTGGATTGAAACCAGATCATAAACGTTTAGAAAACTCTGCTCCTGGGTCGCGCCTCACGCAGGCGCGTGGATTGAAACTGGTAAATGGCGAAACATTGGCAGCTGAAATTAGTCGCGCCTCACGCAGGCGCGTGGATTGAAACGCGAAAGCATTTTACAAAAACAGCTGCAGCGCGTTGTCGCGCCTCACGCAGGCGCGTGGATTGAAACCATGCGGCAGCTCCGAAGGAGCTTGCAAGCGAGGGGTCGCGCCTCACGCAGGCGCGTGGATTGAAACCTTTGCAGGCAAATGGCCTGAAAGTTTCGACTATGTCGCGCCTCACGCAGGCGCGTGGATTGAAACCGTGAGACGTATCACTGCACCAACGTCGCCGAGATGTCGCGCCTCACGCAGGCGCGTGGATTGAAACCCGCAAGGGTATTTCAGCGAGCAACAACTTGCCAGTCGCGCCTCACGCAGGCGCGTGGATTGAAACTTATTCAAGAACTACTCGGTCCGGGATCTTGCGGAGTCGCGCCTCACGCAGGCGCGTGGATTGAAACCATCCCATAGTCACGCAAACCAAAGTATGGCGGGCGTCGCGCCTCACGCAGGCGCGTAGATTGAAACAAAGCCGTTTGCGGCTGTGCTGGCTGCGCTGTTAGTCGCGCCTCACGCAGGCGCGTGGATCGAAACGTTAAAATGCCACGTTACAAAGCCCGATTCGACCCGTCGCGCCTTACGCAGAAATGCAGATTTAAATACGCTGAACTATAAAGGTTACAATCGTGAAGGGTATTACTCCAGATTGTAATTTATTATAGGCGCTTTTGTTCACAACGTACTCTGGATCTGGGGTTAGCGGTAGATAAGATCTAAGGGTATTAATTCGTGGAAGCTATTTTTGGAAACCAGAATAAAAATAAAGCAGCTAATGGCGGGGGTCGAACCCGCATAAACGATCATAACACCGCCGCTTTACCATTAAGAGTACACTAGCTGCCCCAGTAATATAGAATATGGCCAAAAAGAGTGCTACAGCTTTAGTGTAATAATTGAGGAGCTGTGTCACTTCGATGCATCTTTCGCTTGTTCCGGGTTAGCTGATATCGAGGGAATTCGGAACGCTATATTTCAGTGGAAACACGATGAGAATGAAAAGAGTAACGAAGTATTGCCAAAAGCAGCTGCCAAGCAATCCCAGCTTGATAAAAGCTGAGTTTGTTTCCATAAACTCAGAGATCCTTGCTACAGATTCGGGGTTGACAGCCTGGCAGTGCGCAGTTCTTACCTCTCGTTTAGACGATTACAAAAAAGATCCAGAACAAGGTGAAAACTGGGATTCTGTTATCACTGAACTTCGCTGCTACGCAACATAAGCTTAATCCCATCGAATTCGATGGGATTAGAGGTGTAGTAACAAAAAGCAAAGTCATCGAATTCGAGGACTTTAAAGGCTTACTTAAATTGAAAAAATCAGCTGGAGATAAAAATCAGTGGCAAGTTAGTACCCGGAATACCGCTGTCTGCCATTAATACTGAAAGCCAAAGCAGAATAGCCAACAAGCCGCAGTAGGCCAGGATTGTGACTAAGATACCGGTGTCGGTCATAGGCTGCAGGGCTTTATCGCGTTCGTCGGAGTCACTTAATAAGTCGAAAGTGCCGATGATGCACAAAATTAACAATTAAGTTAAGGCGCAAAGGGGAAAAGATAAAGAATTGACAAGATGGAGCGGGTGACGGGAATCGAACCCGTATCTCGAGCTTGGGAAGCTGGCATTCTACCACTGAACTACACCCGCAACGCAGAGCGCTAAGATACGGATTACGCTGCAAGTCGTCAAGCATCATGCACTAACGGCAAAGCAGAATTAGCACTGCGCTCCAATCCAGACTGCGACTATGGAGGCCTATCGGCGCAATTTCAACGCCGCAATAAATACCCAGCATTGGGATCTGAGCTGCAGTGAGTTGTTGTTGTATCAAAACAGCTTCAGCTTTGGAGCCTGTCATACGGCCGGCACAATCGAAATACAGTGCGGCTACAGGTTTGCTTTGCTCTGCGCGCATTTGGGTAAACAAGGCTGTTAGTTGGTTGGTAGCAGCAGCCTGAATACTTTGGCTATTGCGCTGCATTAAATGAACGGTAGTGCCTTCGGCCAGATCTGGTTCAAACAGAATAATGCCCTCGTCGTTGGGCAGAACGCCATTTATCAGTCGGGTGACATAACTAGTGCTGTATAAATTGTGGGTTTGCTCCGGGTATTTAACGCCAAGGGCAAAATCAAGTACCGGCTTTTGATTGCGCCACGATCTGGTACCAATTACTTGGTCCAGCACTGCACAAACGGGTTGTTTATCTAATTCGTAAATAAACTGCCCGAAACTGCGGGTGATAGTAAAGCTACGTGACGTAAAAGGCTCACAGCCATGCATAGCCACTATGTAGGGGCGTAAGTTGCCACTAAATTGCAGTGCCAGAGCTGCATTCTCGGTTAGTTGTCGCTGAAAAAACTGTTTCGTTGGTCCAAATACCAGATCTGCTAATAAACCCGCACCAGCGATAGGTAACTTTGCGGGTAAAGGCTTACGCAGAGCCTTAAGTAGCGGGGGCGAGGGGTTTAATATCGCAGGTTGCTGGGCATTGCCGGCATACCGAATTGAATCATAAAACAGAAGTAGCAGCTTGGCATTATTATTGGGAGCTAACTGTTCTGCCAGTGACGCTCCGGCTGCGCTGGGATCACGGCTTAACTGTTCGGCAAGTGCCGGGAAAAAATCCACATCGGTTGCCGCCAGCGCCATAGCGGCAGCAGCTTGACCGCCACTGACCAGGTGATTGTTAGTGATAACGCCCACGGCAGAGCCGCCGATAATAATGGTGTTGCCGCCACAATATTGCCGCGCGCCATCCAGCAGGCGCTGATAGTCGGTCGCTGCATTGCAAAATAGCAGTAATACGGCAATTTCGGCGATATTAGCCTGCGTTGCAGCGTCCCGGGCTAGTTGAAACCCGGCCGCAAAGGGCACTTTGGCGTCACAGTAAGCCACTCCGGCTTGCATAGAAAAATCCTTTTTTAGCAAATTGCTGCTATTTTAGTCTTGCCGGCGGCCTTTTGTAACTTTATTTTTATATTTTATCCCGATGCAGAAAACGCCCCTGATAATCAAAAAACGCCTCGACCAGTTGCCAGTGCTTTTGCTGCTTCTGCAACAGTAATAGTTGCGGTGGCTTAAAATAGACTGCCAGTGCAGCCAGCTCAGTCGCGTTGGTGAATGCAGGCAGTGGTAAGCCAGGTGCTTTGCTGTGTGGTTTGATAAACACTGCGTAAAGCGCCCGGCGCTGAGCCGCAGTGTCCAGTTTAAACCAGCGATAAAACGGCGTGCCATCCACATCATAATAGGTAACTTTTAGCTGACCTTCTTCGGCACTAAGTTGCATAGCGTCACAGCGAAATAGATGATGATGTTGCTGACTTAACACCTCACGCAGTCGTTTGTCGGGATCAACCAGAACTGATTGGCATTGTCCGCAACTGCGGGCCGCGATGTCGTTCTCGGCACCACAATCCGGGCATTGGCGGCTGCGAAAGCGAAAGTCGCACTGTTGTTGGCTGTCGGCGATTAAACCCTGACAACGGCGGCCGTAGTGTTCGATAATATCGCCATCCTGGTCAGTCAGACCCCAGAATAAGTTAGCAAACCCACAACTGGGGCAGGGTACCTGTACCGGTTTTGCTTTACTATGCGGCTTCGGCGCCCCGACTTCCGGATAAAAGATATCATAGCCATTCGCGGCATAGTCAATGATCAAACATTCGTCTTTACCGGGGGAGAGCCGTAAGCCACGTCCTACCATCTGCTGAAATAAACTGACTGAGGCGGTTGGTCTTAATATCGCAATAAAATCGACATGCGGTGCGTCAAAGCCAGTGGTCAGTACAGCAACGTTTACTAGAAACTTCAGTTGTTGTTGTTTAAACGCCTCTATCAACGCATCCCGCTCAGGATCCGGAGTATCGGCGGTAAGGATGGCGGCGGATTCATCAGCTAACAGTGTCATTATTTCTTTGGCGTGCTTAACGGTAGCCGCGAAAATAATTACTCCGCGGCGGTTAGCGCCTAAGTCGCTGATTTGTTTTACAATTAAGGTGGTGGCACGGCCCATTTTCCCGAGCAGAGAATCGACAGCAGTTGCTGAGTAATCGCCATCCGGTGCCGGTGATAAGGCACTGAAATCGTACTGCGCGCTTAACCCATCTAATAAACGCGGTGGTGTTAAGTACCCTTGTTTGATCAGTGGTCGTAACGGGTAATCAAACACACAGTGTTCAAATGCCGGATTGTCGGTATTACCGATTTTTCCAAAATAGTGGCTACGATAGATCCAGCCACTACCCAGCCGGTAGGGGGTGGCAGTGAGTCCCAGCAGTTTTAGCTGTGGATTAACGTTTTTCAGATGGCTAAGTAGTTGTTGATACTGACTGTTTTCGCTAAGGCTAACCCGATGACATTCGTCGATAATCACCAGTGAAAAAGGCTGGTTGAACAGTGTTTTGTTGGGTGTCGCAGACTGGACACTCGTAACCACGGCTTTTCCGGTGGGATCGCGTTGTTGTAAGCCTGCAGAAAAAATACTGGCGCTCTGACCCAGCTGAGCAACCTTATCTGCATTTTGTGCCACCAGTTCTTTAACATGGGTTAGCACCAATACCCTGCCACGCGCCTGGCGGGCTAACTCGGCAATCACTAAGCTTTTGCCGGCACCCGTTGGCAATACAATAACTGCGGACTCATCACGTTGTTTAAAGTGTGAGATGGCTGCCTGTACCGCTTGTTGTTGATAGTCTCGAAGTTTAATCATGGGGTTGTGATGTTCTGCTCGGACCAGGTAACACTATATTTCTTGATCATTCCGGTTATAGTAACAAGACGTTCCACCGGAGGTGTACATGTTATCTAAAAAACCTTTTGCGCTTAAACTGGAGCAGCGAGTTTTATGGGTTTCTGCGCAAGGTCTTTGGACCACTGCCAATGCCGAGCAGTATGTGCAGGAATTTCGGAACCTGGTCAAACCCATAGTCGCAGCGCCATGGGCATTGGTGCTCGATATTCGCCAGTGGCAGATTTGCCCGGCAGATGTACTCAAGCTTTGTGTGGAAAATACCGAGTGGTGTTACCGGCACCGATTGGCACATGTTGAAACGATTTATGCTGACAACACTATGGTGCTATGGCAGTTTGCCAAGGCAACCGCAGCCAGTAAACCAGAACAGTTGGTTAGCCAGGCTGCTGCAGATGAACAAAGCGCGCGTCAGGCACTGCAGCGTGCTGGCTTTCTTCAGTAAGCCGCCTAGCCGCGAGGCAGCTGAATTTTCTTATCTTCTGACCGCCGGTACAGCACCAGAATTTTACCAATGACTTGTACTTTCTCGGCTTTGCTTTCGCGGATAATCGCATCCATTATCAGGACTTTTTGCTCGCGATCTTCACCTGGAACTTTGATTTTAATCAGTTCATGAAAGTTTAGCGCGCTGTCGATTTCCGCCATTACGCCTTCCGTAAGCCCGTTAGCACCGAGCAAAATAACCGGCTTTAAATCATGGGCTTTGCTTTTTAAGAACTGTTTTTGTTTATTGGTTAAACTCATAAGGTTAGAATATCCGGTAAAAGCTTGAATTATGCCTATTGTAGCGCCATCTAAGGCATAACACTATTTAAGAGTGGTAACATGACCAAGAAAAAACGCTCCGCCAGTTCAACCCGCTGGTTGAAAGAGCATTTTGATGACCATTTTGTGCAAAAAGCGCAAAAGCTTGGTCTAAGATCGCGGGCCTCCTTTAAACTGGAGGAAATCCAGCAGCAGGATAAGTTAATCCGCTCTGGGATGACAGTGGTTGATTTGGGTTCAGCGCCCGGCAGCTGGTCGCAATATGTGGCAGGTCTGGTGGGTCAGCAGGGGACGGTAATTGCCTGTGATATCTTGCCGATGGATCCACTGGCCGGTGTGGCATTTTTACAGGGCGATTTTCGCGAAGAGGCGGTTTTACATGCGCTACTGAGCCGGATCGGCGGTAAAAACGTAGATGTGGTACTATCAGATATGGCGCCGAATATGAGTGGCAATGATACCACTGACCAGGCGCGATCCATTTATCTGGTGGAACTGGCGCTGGATATGTGCCATAAAGTGTTGAAGCAAAATGGCAGCTTTGTGGTCAAAGTATTTCAGGGCGATGGCTTTGAACAGTTCCTGAAAGACGTTAGAGCAGTATTTAATACGGTAAAAATACGTAAGCCCGAATCGTCACGTGCCCGTTCACGTGAGACATATATCGTGGCGACCGGCTTCAAACTTTAGTAAAGTGGGCCGGTATTTCGATTTCTAGTTAATGATGAGGTTATAACCTTGAGCGACATGGCAAAAAATCTGATTGTCTGGTTAATCATCGCTGTGGTGCTGATGTCAGTATTCAACAGCTTTAGCCCGAACGAAAATGCGGATCGCCAGACGAGCTATACCCAGTTTGTCAGGGAAGTAAACCAGGGCCTGATCCGCGAAGTAAAGATTGAGCGCAGCGGCGTGATCACTGGTGTGAAACGCAGTGGTGAACGTTTTGAAACCGTGTTGCCGGTTAATGATCCCAAGTTGATGGATGACCTGATCAATAACGACGTACGGGTGCTGGGTGCTAAGCCGGAAGAAACCAGCTGGCTGGCCACCATCTTTATCTCCTGGTTCCCAATGTTACTGCTGATCGGCGTCTGGATTTTCTTTATGCGCCAGATGCAGGGCGGTGGCGGCAAGGGCGCGATGTCTTTTGGTAAGAGCAAAGCCCGCCTGATGAGCGAAGATCAAATTAAAACCACCTTTGCTGACGTTGCCGGTTGTGACGAAGCGAAGGAGGAAGTATCTGAGCTGGTGGATTACCTGCGTGACCCATCGCGTTTCCAGAAACTGGGCGGCAAAATTCCAAAAGGCATTCTGATGGTTGGCCCACCGGGTACCGGTAAAACTTTGCTAGCCAAGGCGATTGCCGGCGAAGCCAAGGTGCCGTTTTTCACAATTTCGGGTTCAGACTTTGTAGAAATGTTCGTCGGTGTTGGTGCCTCACGGGTACGCGACATGTTCGAGCAAGCCAAAAAAGCCGCGCCTTGTATCATCTTTATCGATGAAATTGATGCGGTTGGCCGCCAGCGTGGCGCCGGTTTAGGTGGTGGTCATGACGAGCGTGAGCAAACCTTGAACCAGATGCTGGTTGAGATGGACGGCTTCGATGGTAACGAAGGTATTATCATTATCGCTGCCACCAACCGTCCGGACGTGCTGGATGCCGCCTTGTTACGGCCAGGCCGGTTCGACCGTCAGGTGGTAGTAGGCCTGCCAGATGTGCGTGGCCGCGAACAAATTCTGAAAGTGCATATGCGCAAAGTGCCACTGGCTGAAGATGTAAAAGCCAGTGTGATTGCCCGCGGTACACCGGGTTTCTCTGGCGCAGATTTAGCTAACCTGGTAAACGAAGCGGCACTGTTTGCAGCCCGCGGCAACCGCCGTGTGGTTAGTATGGAAGAGTTCGAGCGCGCCAAAGATAAAATTATGATGGGCACCGAGCGCCGCTCTATGGTGATGACCGACGCTGAGAAAGAAATGACGGCCTATCATGAGGCGGGGCATGCCATCGTGGGTTACCTGGTGCCGGAGCATGATCCGGTACACAAAGTCACTATTATCCCGCGTGGTCGGGCGCTGGGTGTCACCTTCTTCCTGCCAGAGCAAGACGCCATCAGCGTGAGCCGTCGTAAACTGGAGAGTAAGATTTCCGTCGCCTACGGTGGCCGTTTAGCCGAAGAGATGATTTATGGTACCGATGCCGTGTCAACCGGTGCGTCGCAAGATATTAAATATGCGACCTCGATTGCCCGTAACATGGTGACCCAGTGGGGCTTCTCTGAG
This sequence comes from Alishewanella sp. HH-ZS, assembly GCF_001704375.1. Taxonomy (NCBI): domain Bacteria; kingdom Pseudomonadati; phylum Pseudomonadota; class Gammaproteobacteria; order Alteromonadales; family Alteromonadaceae; genus Alishewanella; species Alishewanella sp. HH-ZS. The sequence continues at coordinate 41,171 of NZ_LZEJ01000032.1, forward strand.
AAATTAGGACCGCTGTTGTATGCCGAAGAAGAAGGCGAGGTTTTCCTGGGGCGCAGCATGGCGAAAGCTAAGCATATGTCTGACGAGACAGCATCAATCATCGATTCGGAAATCAAAGCCATTATTGATCGCAACTACGATCGGGCGAAGGAGCTGTTGGAACAGAATATGGATATTCTGCACTCGATGAAAGATGCACTGATGTTGTATGAAACCATTGATTCCCGTCAGATTAAAGAATTAATGGAGCGCCGCCCGGTCAGCCAACCTGAGAACTGGGAACCGCGCGACAAGGGGTCAAAGGATGATGGCGATAGCACTGCCAAATCAGATAAGCCGGCACCAACGGTGACGGATAAACCCTCTGAGGGCAATGTGCACTAAAGCTGTTGCTGATGCTACTCAAACCCCGGTTTACCGGGGTTTGTCGTTTAATAAGCAGATCGTTCGACTAAGGTTTTTTGCATGCGTTTAGTTTTGCCTCGCCAGCGTGAGCTGGATTTAAGCCGCCCCCAGGTGATGGGGATATTGAATGTTACCCCGGACTCTTTCTCTGATGGCGGTAAACATCAGCAGCTAGAGCAGGCGGTCGCAGCCGCAGCCCAAATGTTACAGGATGGCGCCACTATTCTGGATATCGGCGGTGAATCAACCCGGCCGGGCGCTGCTGAGGTGAGTCTGGAGCAGGAATTAGAGCGGGTGCTCCCGGTGATTAGCGCGCTGCGCAGCCGCTTTGATTGTGTGATTTCGATTGATACCAGTAAGGCGGCTGTGATGTCAGCCGCGGTTCAGGCTGGCGCCGATATCATTAACGATGTAAGAGCCTTACAGGAAGATGGCGCCCTGGCAACCGCCGCTGCGCTGCAGGTACCGGTTTGCCTGATGCATATGCAGGGTGCGCCACGTACTATGCAACAGGCGCCGGACTATCAGGATGTGGTGCAGCAAGTGTTGGCATTTTTATTACAACGGGCGCTTGACTGCCAACAAGCGGGCATAGCGGCAACACAAATAATTCTGGACCCCGGCTTTGGCTTCGGTAAGAATCTGACGCATAACTATCAGCTGTTAGCAGCGATGGATAAATTTGTGCAAAGTGGTTATCCGGTACTCGCCGGAATGTCACGCAAATCTATGATAGGTCAATTATTGGATGTCCCGGTAACTGAACGTCTGGCGGGAAGTCTGGCGTGTGCGACTCTGGCGGCTTATGCCGGCGCGCAGATTATCCGGGTGCATGATGTAAAAGCTACGGTGCAGGCTGTGCGGGTGGCCGCCGCTGCACGTTATGGAGTTTAAGGAATGAGCAGAAAATATTTTGGTACTGATGGTGTGCGTGGCCGGGTTGGTGATTTTCCGATCACGCCGGAATTCGCGATGAAGCTGGGCTGGGCTGCCGGTCGGGTACTATCAGAACGGGGTACCCGTAAAGTGCTGATTGGTAAAGATACCCGGATTTCCGGTTATTTGCTGGAAACGGCGCTGGAGGCGGGTTTAATCGCCGCGGGTATCGATGTACGGCTGTTAGGTCCGATGCCAACACCGGCAGTAGCGTACTTAACCCGTACCTTCAGAGCCGAAGCGGGTATCGTGATTAGTGCATCGCATAACCCTTACTATGATAACGGCATTAAATTCTTTTCTGCCGATGGTACTAAGTTACCAGATGAGGTTGAGTTAGCGATTGAGCATGAGCTGGAACAGCCGATGCTCTGTGAACCTTCAGAGAAACTGGGTAAAGCCGAGCGGATTAATGACGCCTCCGGCCGTTATATCGAGTTTTGTAAAAGCCATTTAAGCAATCACCTGTCACTAAACGGACTGAAGATCGTGATCGATTGTGCGCATGGTGCGACCTATCATATCGCCCCTTCCGTATTTAAAGAGCTGGGCGCTGAGGTGATTGCCATTGGTTGCAAGCCGGATGGCCTGAATATCAATGATAAGTGTGGTGCAACCCATACTGACCTGTTGCGTGATACGGTGCTGGCGCAAGGCGCTGATCTGGGTATTGCTTATGATGGCGACGGGGATCGGGTGATGATGGTCGATCAGCAAGGCCGGGTGCTGGACGGTGATGAAATTGTCTATATCATTGCCCGCGCCGCTAAAGAAGCCGGCACCTTACAAGGTGGTGTAGTGGGTACCCTGATGAGCAATATGGGGCTGGAACTGGCGTTAGCCCGGCTGGATATTCCCTTTGCCCGCAGTGCCGTCGGCGATCGCTATGTTATGGAGCTGCTGCGGGAAAAGAACTGGCGCATCGGTGGCGAGAACTCCGGTCATGTGTTGAACCTGGATTATACCTGCACCGGCGACGGCATTATTGCCTCCTTGCAGGTGCTGAATGCGATGCTGAGCAGTGGTAAAACCCTCTCTGAGTTATGTGCCGATATGCGCAAACTGCCGCAGGTACTGGTTAATGTGAAATTTGCCAAAGGCTCAGCACCGCTGGATAAGCAAAATGTGAAGCAAAGTATCAGTGAAGTGGAGCGGGCATTAGCCGGTACCGGCCGGGTGCTGATCCGCAAGTCCGGTACCGAGCCACTGATCCGGGTTATGGTGGAAGGCGAGGACGAAACGCTGGTGCGGCAATACGCCGAACAGATTGCTGCAGCAGTAAAAATTGCCAGCTGAAGCTGCTAAAAATTGTGCAACTGAGCGTTTTAAACCCTGAAAAGCTTGTCCTTAGCGGCAAGCTTGGTTACTATCGGCGCGTTTTAGCAAAGGATACGCATAATGGCGCTTAAACCTCTGATCGCGGCCAACTGGAAGATGAATGGTAATCTAGCATTGGTTGCGGCAGTAACAGATGCTCTGTCCGCACTGACGGTTGATGCCGATCTGCTGGTTTGTCCGCCGGCGACCCTGTTAATGGCTTTCCCGGCGCAGCGTAACTTTATGTTAGGTGGCCAGGATATTAGCGTTGCTGAAGCGGGAGCTTATACCGGTCAGCTCAGTGGCGCTCTGCTACAAGAGGCTGGTGCCAGTTATTGCTTAGTCGGGCATTCCGAGCGTCGGCAATACCAGTTTGAATCAGACCAGTTGGTGGCAGAAAAACTGGCCTCGGCAATTCGCCAGGGGTTAACTCCGATACTCTGTATTGGCGAGACGTTGACTGAGCGACAGCAAGAAAAAACCGAACAGGTTCTTGCGAAACAGTTAGCTGCGGTGTATGCTTCGCAGCCCGAATTGCTGAGCAAATCCGTGGTCGCTTATGAACCGGTTTGGGCCATTGGTACCGGGGAGTCGGCCACGCCGGAGCAAGCGCAACAGACGCATGCTTTTATCCGGGCTGAGCTTGGGCGTTACGACGCCGTAGCTGCGATGCAGCTTAGAATTTTATATGGTGGTAGTGTGAACGCAGAGAACTGCGCTGCGTTATTTGCACAACCCGATATTAATGGTGCTTTAGTTGGCGGAGCCAGCTTAAAGCCGGATGAATTTGTCCAGATTTGCCTGAGTGCAAAGGATTAAATATGTACGAGATTTTTATCGTGTTATATCTGCTGGTTGCCCTAGCCTTGATCGGCCTGGTGTTGATCCAGCATGGTAAAGGTGCCAGCATGGGCGCTGCCTTTGGTGCCGGCGCGTCAGCGACGGTGTTCGGTTCTTCCGGTACCGGTAATTTCCTGACTAAAACCACGACTGTGCTGGCTACACTGTTTTTCGTGCTGAGTATTGTGCTGGGTAATTATACCGCCAAACAAAGCAAGCCAGACGACGGTTCTGAGTTCTTCCGCTCTGTGCCGGTTTCGACCGAGCAGGCTCCTGCCAAGAAAGATGACGAGAACGACATCCCGGTAGGCAACTAGTTTTCAAGCCTAAGTTTTCAAGCCGAGGTGGTGAAATTGGTAGACACGCTATCTTGAGGGGGTAGTGTCTTCGGACGTGCGGGTTCAAGTCCCGCTCTCGGCACCAAATTAACGCAAGCATGCCTTGCGGACATAGTTCAGGCACGTTATAATGTGCGCCAGTTACGGACGCGGGATGGAGCAGCCTGGTAGCTCGTCGGGCTCATAACCCGAAGGTCGTCGGTTCAAATCCGGCTCCCGCAACCAACTTGATTGTGAGAAGTGATTATAGAAAGCGCCTTCGGGCTCCTCTTTATAACCACGGGGCGAAGGTCGAAATCCGGCTAGCGCAACCAAATTTAAAACATTAATCATTGGCGATATGGTTAGTGTCTGGATACTGATTCGCCCCGCTCGTTCGGGGCGTTTTCGCATCTGGAGTCCGTGTTTTAAGTAGTAATGGGCGCTTCGCCCATTTTTTATTTGTGTTTCGGAGGTCTTTTTTGGCTAAACAAGAACAGCAACTAACTGAGCTGCTGACACCGACTGTGGAAGCAGCCGGTTATCAATTATGGGGTATCGAGCTGGTCCGTGCTGGCCGCCATACCACCTTACGGATCTTTATCGACAAAGCAGATGGCGTCAATGTAGACGACTGCGCCATTGTCAGTCGTGAAGTCAGTGCTCTGCTGGATGTTGAAGATCCTATTCCTACTGAATACACGCTGGAAGTGTCTTCACCGGGTTTAGATCGACCGTTATTTACCGAAGCACAGTTCGCACTCTATGTCGGGCAAAAGATCGAGGTGAAACTGACAGTCCCTCAGGAAGGCCGACGCAAATTCAAAGGCATACTGACAGCGCTCGATGGCGATATGTTGGTAATGGAAGTAGATGGCAAACCCTTTAGTTTGCTTGTCGATAACATTGATAAAGCAAACGTGGTGCCGGTATTTTAACCGGCCCGGGTAGCATCAGAACGAGGCATAGACCATGGCAAAAGAAATATTATTAGTTGTTGATGCGGTGTCGAACGAAAAATCCGTGCCGCGGGAAAAGATTTTCCAGGCGCTGGAATTCGCATTAGCCGCTGCCACTAAGAAGAAAAACGAAGGCGATATCGAAGTTCGCGTTAGCATTGATCGTAAGACGGGCTCTTATGAGACCTTTCGCCGTTGGGAAGTCGTTGCCGATGATGCGGTGATGGAGCATCCGTACCGTGAAATCACGCTATCTGCCGCACAATATGACGAACCCAATCTGAAAATTGGCGATTTTGTTGAAGAGCAAATTCCATCTATTGAATTTGACCGCATTACCACGCAAATGGCGAAGCAGGTTATCGTGCAAAAAGTCCGCGAAGCTGAGCGGTCTCAAGTGGTTGAAGCCTATCTGGATCAAGTGGGTGAGTTAGTCACTGGCGTGGTGAAAAAAGTTAACCGCGACAGCATTATTGTTGATCTGGGTAACAATGCTGAAGCCATGTTACCACGCGAAGAGATGTTACCACGCGAAACTTACCGGCCGGGCGATCGCTTGCGTGCCTTACTGTTTGATGTAAAACCAGAAGCCCGGGGTGCACAGTTATTTTTAAGCCGTGCCAAGCCAGAAATGCTGATGGAACTGTTCCGCATTGAAGTGCCGGAAATTGGCGAGGAAATGATTGAGCTGCGTGGTGCAGCCCGCGACCCGGGTTCACGGGCGAAGATTGCGGTGAAGAGCAATGACCGCCGCATCGACCCTGTGGGTGCTTGTGTTGGTATGCGTGGTTCACGGGTGCAGGCTGTGTCTAATGAACTGGGTGGCGAGCGGGTTGATATCGTGTTGTATGACGACAACGATGCCCAGTTTGTAATCAACGCCATGGCACCGGCCGAAGTGGCCTCCATTATTGTTGATGAAGACGCCCACTCGATGGATATCGCGGTTGAGGATTCTAACCTGGCGATGGCAATTGGCCGTAACGGTCAGAACGTGCGTCTTGCCAGTCAGTTAACCGGTTGGGAACTGAACGTGATGTCAGTTTCTGATATGAAGAAAAAGCACCAGGAAGAGACCGAGAAAGTTCGCCAGCAGTTTATGGATGCGCTGGAAATTGACGAAGACTTTGCTGACGTGCTGGTTGACGAAGGTTTCTCAACGCTGGAAGAAATTGCTTATGTACCGATCAGCGAATTACTGTCAATTGATGGTTTAGACGAAGACACCGTCGAGGTGTTACGTAGCCGTGCCAAAGATGTATTAACCACTCGCGCCCTGGCCAATGAAGAATCACTGGAAGGTGCTAAGCCGTCAGAGGCGTTACTGGCACTGGAAGGTTTAGATACCCATACTGCTTATGTTATCGCCAGCAAAGGTGTCACCACGCTGGATGACCTGGCAGAATTAGGAACCGACGATTTGTTAGAAATTGTAGAAATGCCTGAAGAAAAAGCTGCAGCCCTGATTATGGCTGCCCGTAATATCGTCTGGTTTAATGAAAGTAACTAAGTAGTCAACGGAGGTAACAACACAAATGGCAGAAGTCACCATAGAAAAACTGGCCAGTGATGTCGGTACTACTGTTGATCGGTTAGTGCAACAATTTGCTGATGCAGGTATTACCAAGGCCCAGGGCCAGACGGTAACCGAAGACGAGAAAAAAGCGTTATTAGAGCACCTGAGCAAGCAGCATGGCGGCAAGCCAGCTGAGCCGGCAAAGCTGACGTTAAAGCGCAAAGAAAAAACCACCCTGAGTGTTGCCGGCGGCGCTGGCCGTAACCGTGAAATCCAGGTGGAAGTGCGTAAGCAAAAAACCTATATCAAAAAGCCAATGCTGGATGAAGCCACGCTAAAAGCGCAGGAAGAAGCCCGTATCGCCGAAGAGCAGGCCGAAGCTGCACGACTGGAAGCTGAGCGTAAAGCGCGTGAAGCCGCCCAGTTAAAAGCGAAAGAAGAAGCCGAGCGCCGTGCTGCTGAAGCGAAGAAGCGTGAAGAGCAAAAAGCGGCAGCCCCGGTCAATAAAGATGATCCGGAAGAAGCGGCTCGCCGTGCGGCGAAAGAAGAAGCCCGCAAAGAAGCAGAGCGTATTCGTAAGCAGCAGGAAGCGGAAGCGCTGCGTAAGCTGGAAGAAGAAGCTGCGCGTCAGGTTGAAGCCGCCCGCAAGCTGGCCGAAGAAAATGGTGAGCGCTGGTCACAGCAGGAAACAACCCGTTCTGATGCCGACGATTACCATCTGACCAGCAATAAATTCGCCAAGCAGGCTGAAGATGAAGTCGATGCTAAAGAAGAGCGTGCGGGTCGTCGTGGCGTAGGTAAAAAAGCCCCGGTAGCAAAAGCGAAGAAAGGTAAAGATGAGGCTAATGATAAAGAGGCCTTTAACCGCGCCAACCGGCATGCCAAGAAAAAGAAAACCCCTACCAGCATGCAGCACGGCTTTAACAAGCCAGCACAGCCGGTAGAGCGTGAAGTGAAGATTGGTGAAACCATCACCGTTGCCGAATTGGCAGCGAAGATGGCGGTCAAAGCGTCTGAAGTGATCAAAGTCATGATGAAGATGGGCGCCATGGCCACCATCAACCAGGTCATTGATCAGGAGACAGCAGCCATTGTCTGTGAAGAAATGGGCCATAAGTTTATTCTGACCAAAGAAAACGAGCTGGAAGAAGCGGTGATGTCAGACCGTGAAGGTCAGGGCGAGCTGGAGCCACGCGCACCTGTGGTGACCGTTATGGGTCACGTTGACCATGGTAAGACTTCATTACTGGACTATATCCGTAAAGCCAAGGTTGCCGCCGGCGAAGCCGGTGGTATTACCCAGCATATCGGTGCTTACCATGTAGAAACGCCACGCGGTATGGTGACCTTCCTGGATACACCGGGTCACGCGGCCTTTACTTCAATGCGGGCGCGTGGTGCTAAAGCCACGGATATCGTAATTCTGGTTGTTGCTGCTGACGACGGTGTAATGCCACAAACCAAAGAAGCGATCCAGCACGCCAAGGCCGGTAATGCACCGTTAGTTGTTGCGGTAACGAAAGTCGATAAACCGACTGCTGATATCGACCGGGTGCGGAATGAGTTGTCGCAGTATGGCGTCATTTCGGAAGAATGGGGCGGCGATACGCAGTTTGTACCGGTGTCGGCTAAAACCGGTCAGGGTATTGATGACCTGCTGGAAGCCATTCTGAACCAGGCGGAACTGCTTGAATTACAAGCTGTCCACAAAGGCCTGGCGAAGGGCGTGGTCATCGAATCCCGCTTGGACAAAGGCCGTGGTCCGGTCGCCTCTATCCTGGTACAGGAAGGCACCCTGACTCAGGGCGATGTGGTGCTGTGTGGCTTTGAGTACGGCCGTGTGCGGGCCATGCGTGATGAAAACGGTAAAGAAGTGAAAACTGCCGGCCCGTCAATTCCGGTCGAGATTTTAGGTCTGTCCGGTGTACCGCAAGCCGGTGACGAAGTGACAGTGGTGAAAGACGAGCGCAAAGCCCGTGAAGTTGCACTGTATCGTCAGGGCAAGTTCCGCGATGTGAAACTGGCACGGCAACAGAAAGCTAAGCTGGAGAATATGTTCGCCAACATGTCTGAAGGCGATGTGTCTGAGCTGAATATCGTGCTGAAAGCAGACGTACAAGGTTCGGTGGAAGCGATCACTGAATCTCTGATGAAGCTGTCGACGGACGAAGTAAAAGTGAAGATTGTCGGCTCAGGCGTAGGTGGTATTACTGAAACTGACGTCTCGCTGGCGGCGGCTTCTTCTGCCATTATTATCGGCTTTAACGTCCGTGCAGATGGTTCGGCTCGTAAACTGGTCGAGGACGAAGGTCTGGATCTGCGTTACTACAGCATCATTTATGAGCTGTTAGACGAAGTGAAACAGGCAATGACCGGTATGTTGGCGCCAGAGTTTAAGCAACAGATCATCGGTCTGGCTCAGGTACGCGATGTGTTCCGCTCACCGAAGTTTGGCGCTATCGCCGGCTGTATGGTTACCGAAGGTATCATCAAGCGCAATGCGCCAATCCGCGTACTGCGTGATAACGTGGTGATTTACGAAGGTGAACTGGAGTCACTGCGTCGCTTTAAAGATGACGTTAGCGAAGTACGTCAGGGCTTTGAATGTGGTATCGGTGTGAAGAACTACAACGATGTGCGCGAAGGCGACCAGATCGAAGTGTTTGAAACGATCCAGGTAGAACGTACGCTATAATAGCAACGGCTTACCGATAAACAGGGGCACAGGTTGCCCCTGTTGTGTTTAAGTCTCGGCAGCGCTGCGCTGCAGCATGAGACTAAGGATAAGATAATGAAAGAGTTTTCCCGTGTTGATCGTCTGTCACAACAGATGAAAAAAGAAATGGCAGTGATCCTGCAGCGCGAAATTAAAGATCCCCGGCTGCACACCATGATCACCGTGTCCGATGTTGAAGTATCGCGCGACTTATCGCATGCCAAGGTGTTTGTCACCTTCCTCGGTATGGATGATAGTAAGGTGGAAGATAACCTGAAGATCCTGAACGAAGCTTCTGGTTTTATTCGCAGTTTAATCGGTAAAAGGATCCAAACCCGCATTGTGCCACATATCCGCTTTGCCTTTGATCAGTCGCTGAATGAGGGTATCCGGATGGCCAATCTGGTAGATACAGTGCGCAAAGACGATGAGCGTAAGCGTCAGCAAGCAGGCCCTAATCCGGAAGCGGAAGAACTGGAATAATGCGTGCCCGTAAAAATGCCCGGCCGGTACATGGTATCCTGCTGCTGGACAAGCCGTTAGAGGTCAGTAGTAACGGTATTTTGCAACGGGTGCGTTGGCTCTATCAGGCGCAAAAAGCCGGTCATACCGGCGCGCTGGATCCGATGGCGTCTGGCTTACTGCCTATTTGTTTTGGTGAAGCGACTAAGTTTAGCCAATTTTTGCTGGATACTGATAAAACCTATCAGGTGACCGCCACCTTTGGTATCCGTACCACCACCAGTGATGCCGAGGGCGAGGTCGTCAGTGAAAAAGCGGTCAGTTTTAGCGAGCCTGAGCTGACCACAGCGATGCAGCAGCTGAGCGGGGATATTTTACAGGTGCCGACGATGTTTTCGGCGTTGAAGTATCAGGGCCAGCCCCTGTACAAATATGCCCGGCAGGGCATTGAGGTGCCACGCGAAGCGCGGCCGATCAGCATCTATCGTTTTGAGTTGCTGTCACGTACGGCACAGACCGCAGATTTTATTGTGCATTGTTCCAAAGGCACCTATATCCGCACGCTGATTGATGATCTGGGTGAACTACTGGGCTGTGGTGCTCATGTCAGCCGGTTGCACCGGGTGCAGGTAGGGCCTTTTCAGGCGGCGCAAATGGTCACACCGCAACAGCTGGAAGCGCTTAATGAACAGCAGGACTGGGCGGCGTTGGATGCATTACTGTTACCGATGGATGCCGGGTTACAGGGCTTACCCAGCCAGGTTCTGGATGCTGCGCAGCAAAAAGCCATTATGCATGGCCAGAGTTGTCAGGTGGCCACCGCTGATGCCGAAGTGGTAAAGCTTTATGCCGAATCAGGTCAGTTGTTGGGTATTGGTGAAATTGTGTCTGGCGAACTGAGTAGCCGGCGACTGATTAATCTGGCGGCGTTAGCACCGACAGTTGCCGACGACAGCAGTTTACTTGCTTAAAACAGGCCGGCCCTGTACAATGCGCCGGCAGTTTTGCTGCCGCTGGATGAGTGATCGGCGGTTAGCGTATTTTAGTTCACTCACATTTGGAGACATACCATGTCATTAAGCGCTGCTCAAAAAGCACAAATCGTTGCCCAATACGCTGTTAAAGCGGGCGACACCGGTTCACCAGAAGTACAGGTTGCCCTGTTAACCGCTTCTATCAACCACCTGCAAGGCCACTTTGCCGAGCACATGCATGACTTCCACTCACGTCGTGGTCTGCTGCGCATGGTTAGCCAGCGCCGTAAACTGTTAGACTACCTGAAAGGCAAAGATCTGGCGCGTTACAGCAGCCTGATCGAGCGTTTAGGCTTACGTCGTTAATCGACGTCAGTAAAAGAAGAGGCTTTCGGGCCTCTTTTTTTATGGCCAAAATTTTTTCTGGCAAAAGAACGGAACTATCTTTTGTTACAGCTTACAGAGTATACTAAGCAAGCAAATAAAACAGAGCAACACATCGCAATTCGGCGATTAAGACAAAGGAAAACACCACGTGACTCCCATCGTAAAATCATTCCAGTTCGGCCAACACACCTTTACTTTAGAAACCGGCGTTATCGCCCGTCAGGCAGATGCCGCAGTGTTGGCCAGCCTGGGAGATACTGCTGTTTTAGTAACAGTAGTGGGCAAAAAAGAAGCTAAACCTGGTCAGGACTTCTTTCCGTTAACCGTAAACTACCAGGAAAAAATGTATGCAGCCGGCCGGATCCCGGGCGGTTTCTTTAAGCGCGAAGGCCGGCCAAGCGAAGGCGAGACCCTGACCTCACGTTTAATCGACCGGCCAATTCGCCCACTGTTCCCGGAAGGCTTCACTAACGAAGTGCAGGTTGTTGCTACTGTGGTGTCAGTGCAGCCAGAAATTCAACCGGATATCGTGGCACTGATTGGTACTTCTGCTGCCTTAGCTATCTCTGGTATCCCGTTCAGTGGCCCTATCGGTGCGGCCCGAGTTGGTTATATCAATAACCAGTACGTGTTAAACCCATCAGAAGAAGAACTGAAAACCTCTAAGCTGGACTTAGTGGTTGCCGGTACGCAAAACGCGGTATTAATGGTGGAATCGGAAGCCGGTATCCTGTCAGAAGACGTGATGTTAGGCGCCGTTATGTACGGTCACCAGCAAATGCAAACTGCGATCAATGCCATCGTTGAATTTGCCGGCGAAGCTGCTAAGCCTGCCTGGAACTGGGTTGCCCCTGCGAAGAACGACGCCCTGATCGCAAAAATCGCCGAGCTGGCGACTGCCGATTTGGGCGATGCTTACCGCATCACCGAAAAAGCCAAACGCTATGAGCGGATTGGTGAGATCAAAGCTGCTCTGATTGAGAAATTATCCGCTGAGCTGGCAGAAGGCGAAGCGTTGAACCTGACGGAAGTCGGTGAAATTTTCCATAATCTGGAATCAAAAGTGGTGCGTGGCCGTATTACCAAAGGTGAGCCGCGTATCGATGGCCGTGATCCGGAAATGATCCGTGGTTTAAGCGTGATGACTGGTGTTCTGCCACGTACCCACGGTTCAGCCCTGTTCACCCGGGGTGAAACTCAGGCGCTGGTGACGGCGACCTTAGGTACGGCCCGTGATGCGCAAAGCGTTGACGATTTGTTAAGTGCCAAAAACGATACCTTTATGCTGCACTACAACTTCCCTCCGTACTCAGTGGGTGAAACTGGCATGATGGGCTCTCCGAAGCGCCGTGAAATCGGCCACGGTCGTCTGGCTAAGCGTGGTGTGCAGGCAGTAATGCCATCGTTTGACGAGTTCCCGTACACGGTACGTGTGGTTTCAGAAATCACTGAATCGAACGGTTCAAGCTCAATGGCCTCAGTCTGTGGTTCGTCACTGGCGCTGATGGATGCCGGTGTACCGATCAAAGCCTCAGTGGCTGGTATTGCCATGGGTCTGGTTAAAGAAGGTGAAGACTTCGTCGTGCTGTCTGACATTCTGGGTGATGAAGATCACCTGGGCGATATGGACTTTAAAGTTGCCGGTACTGCTGAAGGTATCACCGCGCTGCAGATGGACATTAAGATCGACGGTATCACTCAGGAAATTATGCAAATCGCGCTGAAGCAAGCAAAAGCGGCCCGTCTGCATATTCTGAATGTGATGGATCAGGCGATTAGCTCGCACCGTTCAGAAATGTCAGAATACGCTCCGCGTATCTACACGATGAAGATTAACCCGGAGAAAATCCGTGAAGTTATCGGTAAAGGCGGCGCCGTAATCCGTCAGATCACCGAAGAGTCCGGTACCACTATCGAGCTGGAAGATGACGGTAGCATTAAGATTGCTGCCACCACCGCGAAAGCGGCGCAGATTGCCATCGATAAGATCAATGCTATTACTGCAGAGATTGAAGTTGGTGCTATCTACCAGGGCGAAGTGGTACGGATCGTTGATTTCGGTGCTTTCGTTAATGTACTGCCAGGTAAAGATGGTCTGGTGCATATTTCACAAATCTCAGATGAGCGCGTAGCGAATGTTGCCGATCACCTGCAGGTTGGCCAGAAAGTGGCAGTGAAAGTACTGGAAGTGGATAAGCAAGGCCGCGTGCGTCTGAGCATCAAAGAAGCCTCGGCAAAACCAGCTGCAGAAGCGGCTACAGAAGCTTAATGTGACCAAAACGCTGTATAAGCTAGCCCTGCTTGCAGGGCTTATTACTCTAACCGGCTGCGCGCAGCGGCCGGTAACACCGGCAGAGGCCTGGCTGACGCCAGAGCCACTGCAGGTGCCTTACCGTAATGAGTTGGCGATCGCCCGCTTATCTGAAATTCTGCAACGGGCTGAACTGACTGAAGCCCAAAGTGCCCAGTTATTTTATGACCGAGGCGTGATGTACGACAGTGTAGGCTTGCGCTCACTGGCCCGGCTCGACTTTATGCGCGCCCTGCGCCTAAAGCCGGATATGCCGGAAGTTTATAATCTACTGGGTATTCATTACACCCTGAGCGGTCAATTCAGCGAAGCGTACGAAGCCTTTGATTCTGCGCTGGAGTTGGCGCCGGATTATGATTTCCCGTATTTGAATCGTGCCATTGCCTTTTACTATGCAGGCCGGCTCGATTTGGCAGAAGCTGACTTTGCCCAGTTTTATCAGTTAAAACCCAATGATCCCTACCGGGTGTTGTGGTGGTACATAGGTGTGGCAGAAAGCAGGCCCGAGCAGGCGCAGCAGCAGCTGCGGCAACAGCTGAGTTTATTGGATCCGGATGATTGGGCTACCAATCTGGTGCGTTTTTACGCCGGACAACTGTCAGAGCAGGCACTGCTGCAATCCATTCTGCAGGGACTGAGTAATCCGCGTCATCTGGCAGAGCGTTTATGCGAAGCGTATTTTTATCTGGCGAAATGGCATCAGGCACGGGGTAATCTGGAGCAGGCACTGATTTATTACCATAAAACGCTGTCGACCAATGTCTACGAGTTTGTCGAACATCGCTATGCCAGAATGGAAATGGCCAGGATCCGCGGTGATGAGCTGAGCCATGAACAGCATGAGCCGCACTAGCGCTGCGACTGTATTTAAAAAAAGCCGGCTTGCTGGCTTTTTTCTTTTGCTTGGTGTTGTCGCCTGTCAGGACGCGCCGACAACAGAACAACAGCTACTTTCCCGCGCCAGCACAGACGGTGCCGCTGCTGCGCAATTAGCCCGCTTACGACTGGCCGAGAACGATCTGACTGCGGCGTTACAGTGGTGGCGTCAGGCTGCTGCGCTGGATGCGCCCGGTGCGCTGGAGCATGCACTGATGCTGCAAGTCCGGCTGGAAGGTAAACTGGCGACGGCACATTGGCTTACTGCGCAGCAAGCTGCGGGGCAAGACTATACTCATCAGCTGCAACCCCAGTTACTGGCGGAACTCGGGCTCTGGGCTATGCCACCGCAAACCGAGTTTAGCGCGGCGGAAAATCTGGCGGGCGCCAGTTGTAGTTTAAGGATCCAGCCGGTGGTGACCTCAGCCGCAGCTGAGCGTACCTATCAACTGTTGGCGCAGCAGTGGCAGCAGGACCCGCAGCTCAGCCAGCTGCCGGTTTGTTTCGCCGCTGTGGTCAGAGTGCAGTCAACCTTGCTAAATTGCAGCGAACAAGCAGCCAGCCGCATCCATTGTGAGTATCAGCAATTGCAGCAGCTGGTGCAGCAAGGACAGTTTCAACAGCTGCTATTACTGGGTGGTCGCGGTATTGCCAGTTTTAATAATGGCATTATCCAACTGCCAGAAGATGCCAATCTGGCTTTACTACGGCATGAATTTTTACATATTGCCGGTTTTCTTGACGAATATGCGCTCTCTGCGCTGGCTGCCCGCGCCGTTTGCCAGAGCGGGCGGATCGCGCCTAATCTGTTAGTCGGCGCGGATAACAGCACATTAGCGCGCTATCGGCAGCGGTATCGGGTTGCTGCGCAGGATATCGAGCTGACCGCTGTTGACACATGCCAGGCCGTGGGCTTGCAGGCTTATCGGCCGGTGGCGGCGGTAAACAGTATGCGACATTTTGAAGCCCCGTTACCCCAACTGTATTTTGACTTGTTGCAACAAGAGTTAGAGCAGGCGGCGTTGTTAATGCCAGTACAGTATTATTTTGCTTATCTGGCACGGCAGCAGGAGGCGTGGCAGGATTGGTATCAGTTGATGCACACCGCGGCGGGTTTCGGTTATCCGCCGGCGATCCGGGCTTTGAGTAAACTTAATCAGACGGCAACAGCAGCGGCCGACTAGTCGTGGCTGCTTAACTCGGCCAGCTCACGCTCCAGCAAGGCCGCATCACCAAGGTTTAGTTCCAGTAAACGGCGCAGATGACTGATACTATCAATATCGATTTTCTGGCAGTACAGACCCAGCAGGTCCTGATGCTGATGCGCGATTAACACCTGCATCGAGATTTCTTCTACACTATCACTTAGCTGCAGCCGCAATAGCATCGGCTCTGTCGTTAGCGGCAGGCTCTGCGCCGGGCTGCGGACCAGGGCGCCTTTCAGCGACAAGTCCAGTACTTCGGTCGGGTAGCTATGGCCAGCAACGTCCAAATGAGCTCTGCTGAAAAAGCGCACTCTTTTATAATGTCTCTGCTCCATACTACCCCCTAAGTTTTTAATTAGCTTAGCAGATATCTGTGAATAACAACGCTAGTTTGTACTAGATTCACCCATATTAACTCTATTCTACACTGCTAATCGCTACTGAGGAATTCACTTGCCTAAATTTACATCTTTATGTTGTACTAATTGCTGTACCTGTTTAGAGGGTTTAAGTCATGTTGAAGAGCTATGATGGTAATTTATTTCAAGTTTTTGACGAGGATATTGGTGTCGAAGGCTATTACAACATTATTAGGGAATCATTATTTTCAAACCCAGATCCGGACGATTTTGTTGCAGCAATTTACCAAGCTAGGCAAAGGATATACCGTAAAGGAGCCATATTCTCACGAGTAAGAAAACTAAGTGTGGTTGAGTTTAACAAATTCAGCACAGAGGGGATAAATGTTAGTGAAATCTATCCCCCAAAGCCAGATAAAACTTCTATTCCACAAGGTCGCTTCAACTCTGCTGGAAAACGTGTAATGTATTTAGCGGATCACCCCCTAATAGCCATGAAAGAATGCGATGTTAATAAGGGGGATTTTTTTCTTCTTAGTAATTTTAGTCTTTCTAAAGATATGAACTTTATAGAAATAGTTTCTAATAAAGATCAGTTTTCAGGATTAGTTTATGAGCTATTGCAGACAAAGGATAAGCGATTTTATCCAGTGCTAAACAGAGTTAATGAAGATTTTCTCCATTTAAATGGTATTCACGGTATCGTCTATCATTCGACCAAATTAGATGACGAAACTATAAGAGATGGAAATTTTGGAATTGAATCTACTTTCAATATAGCAATATCTGGAGACTATATTCGACACACCACTTTAGAGTATTCGTGTCTGGCACATTGCGCTGAAGGGCATCAACCAGTTTTATATTCGATGTTCCAACCGTTAAGTAATAAAAAAAGGAAAAAACTTAAGGAGTTGGTTTATCGTAAAAGTAGGCGTACTTTTGAAATTGAGATTATAAAAATATTCGCATTGATGAAGCAAAAAGAGAAAAGAAATAAGATCCTTTTAGGACAGGGACGTTACTCTAGTTTTAACCAATGCCCAATCAAAGTGCTAACTAGATAAAATCTTAGCTGAGACTATAAAATTTTCTGTGTAAGTGGCTGTTTATCATAACGATACACGGTCACCGTACATGATCATAAACTGTGTCATAGCAGGCTTCCAATCTCGCAGTGGCATTGTCCACTTTTTAGCAATCTGGTGTAAAGCCAGATACAGCAACTTCAGCACCGCATCATCACTTGGGAATGACCGTCTGGTTTTGGTGACCTGACGCAGGCTGGCATTGAGCGATTCGATGGCATTGGTGGTGTAAATTACCTTGCGTATCTCCGGCGGGTAGTCGAAGAACACGCTCAGTCGTGTCCAGTTGTCGCGCCAGGATTTGCTGATGCCTGGATGCTGGTTATCCCACGTTTGGGCAAACTGCTCCAGTGCCAGCTCTGCTTGGTAAGCGTAACGCCAACCACACATTCTAATCCTAACTGATCAACTTTACCCTTAATGCCACTATCAACTACCAGGGTAATCAACATGCACCGTACCAAAGAACAATGGCTGGCCTTGTTTGCCGAGCAAGCCCAAAGTGGTCTTACCCAAACTGAATTTGCAAAACGTCAGGGGATCATTCCTACATATTTTAGTTATCGCAAGAGACAATTGTTGGCGTTTCAGGATGATGACGGTGGCTTTGTTGAACTGACGCCACAGGGTCTGCAGCTGAATCAATCCATTTTGCTACGCAAGCGCGATGTGGAATTGCAGTTTCCAGCCGGCACCGATGCCCTGTGGTTAGCGGCCTTGCTCAGAGCGCTTTGATAATGAAAATGTTCCTCGATGTGCCCAAGGTCTATTTACATAAACAGCCAGTCGACTTTCGTAAATCCATTAATGGCTTATCGTTGCTGGTCGAGCAAGAGATGCAGCTTTCGCCATTTAGTGGCGCGCTGTTTGTGTTCTGCAATCAGCAGCGCACCCGGTTAAAAGTGCTGTACTGGGATAGCACCGGCTTTTGCCTGTGGTACAAGCGACTTGAAAAAGACAAGTTCCGCTGGCCACGGCAGATGCCAGGCAAAATCCTGTCTATTAGCGAACAACAGT
Source organism: Alishewanella sp. HH-ZS (assembly GCF_001704375.1). Classification (NCBI taxonomy): domain Bacteria; kingdom Pseudomonadati; phylum Pseudomonadota; class Gammaproteobacteria; order Alteromonadales; family Alteromonadaceae; genus Alishewanella; species Alishewanella sp. HH-ZS. The sequence goes on from NZ_LZEJ01000032.1 coordinate 58,856, forward strand.
GGCATTGGCTGTTGCAAGGTGTCGATATTCAAAAAATCACCGCCCATCAGCCACTGCATTACCAGAGTGTGGGCTGATATGACGATCGGCTATAAATCCTTGTGATCGCATCCAAAACAATCTAAATCTTACCAAGCACTTAGTCCAATTGGCCGTTACAATAGCGGCCATGAAAAAGACACCTCAATCCTTACCTGATGATGTTGAACTGCTCAAGAAAATGCTGCTTGAGCAGACGCAAAAGCTTGAGCGGAAACTGGCGCAAAAAGATAAACGCATCGCCAAATTAGAGCGGGTTAACCAGCAACTGTCGGACAAGTTGCAGCAATTGCTCGAGCGTTACAACCTGAAAAAGTACCAGAAATTTAGCCCCAGCAGTGAAACCTATGAAGGTGAAGGCGAGGTGTTAAATGAGGCCGAGCAGCTTATTGAAGACGAGTCAGTAGCGACAGAGCCAGATACTCAGACAACCGAGAGCGCTGAGAAACCCGCCGCTAAGCCACGCCGACCAAGGATTGCCCCTGAGCTGCCGCGCGTTGACGTTATCCATGACATTGACGATAAAACCTGTGCCTGCTGCGGCCATGCGCTGCATCAAATGGGCGAAGAAGTCAGTGAGCAAATCGAGTTCGTGCCAGCACAAATCCGGGTGCTTAGAAACGTGCGGCTGAAATACAGCTGCCGACAGTGTGAGACCAATGGCACGAAGGTAGACGTTAAGATTGCCGATGTCCCGCCAGCAGTTATCCCGAAAAGCATGGCCACACCGAGTCTGCTTGCCCAAATCATCAGCAGCAAAATGCACTATGGCTTACCGCTTTATCGTCAGGAGCAGTTGTTTAATCAGGCCGGCATTGAGCTTAGCCGTCAAACGATGAGCCGCTGGCTGATAACCTGTGCAGAAAAACTGAAACCGCTACTGGCGTTAATGAAAGCCGAGCTTCTGAAGCAGCCGGTGCTGTGGGCAGATGAAACCACGGTTAATGTGCTGGATGTTGAGAAAAGCACCTGCTACATGTGGGTGTATGGCTGTGGCTTAGAGCAAAGCACTGGCCCCAAACTGGTGCTGTTTGATTATCAGGATAGCCGCAGCAGTAAACATCCCGCCGACTTCCTGGCGGGGTTTAACGGTTACCTGCAGGTTGATGGTTATGCCGGGTATGAGAAAACTCATGCAACTTTAGTCGGTTGCTGGGCACATGCCAGACGCAAGTTCGTCGAAGCCCAAAAAGCGCATGGCAAAGGCAAAACGGGTAAGGCGGATGTAGCCCTTAACCACATCCAGAAACTCTATGCACTGGAGAGTAAATTAAAAACCGTGCCGCCTGATAAGAAATATGACGCCAGGAAAACGCTAGCCAGGCCACTGTTAGAACAATTCAAAAGCTGGTTGGATAAATCAAGCGAGAGTGTCACGAAAGAAGGCTTACTGGGAGCCGCTATTACGTATAGCCTGAACCAGTGGCCCAAGCTTATGCGCTATCTGGACGATGGCAGATTAAATATCGACAACAACCGTGCTGAGCGTGCAGTGAAACCGTTCGTGATTGGACGTAAGGCATGGCTGTTTGCCAATACCAAGACGGGTGCACAAGCCAGTGCCGCACTGTACAGCCTGGTTGAAACCGCCAAAATCAATGGTCTGGAACCCTATGATTACTTATGCCGGTTGCTCACAGAGCTACCCAAAGCCAATACCCAAGAGCAATTACAACAACTCCTGCCTTACTGAATCAACAGCCACACCGCAAGGTGTGGTTGGTGTTACGCTTACTCTGCTTGCTGCAAGGTAGCTGCACCATAAATGGTTTTAAGGTCTGCCGCGACGGCTTTACGCTCTTTCCAGCTGACGAAGCGCAGGCTGTTGCGGATTTGATGCACGATGCACAGTTGCACCTGTGTTTTAGGGTAAACCGCTTCTATCGCATCCGGGAAGCCTTTGAGGCCATCCACACAGGCGATGAAGATATCTTCCACACCGCGGTTTTTCAGCTCGTTCATTACGGACAGCCAGAACTTAGCACCTTCGGTTTGCGCTATCCATAAACCCAGCAGCTCTTTCTCGCCATCGGTATTCACGCCAAGGGCAAGGTAGACAGACTTGTTCTGGATGCTGCCAGAATCGCGGCTACGCACGACTAAGCAGTCCAGATACACTATCGGGTATACCGGTGCTAATGGCCGCTGCTGCCAGGCTTTAACCTCGTCCAGCACGGCATTGGTAACCTGAGAGATAAACGTCGGCGAGACTTCAACACCATAGGCTTCTTCAAAGTGGGCCTGAATATCGCGGGTAGACATACCTCTGGCATACAGAGAGACAATTCGCTCATCAAAGCCACCGAGCTGTTTCTCACCTTTCTTGATGAGCTTAGGCTCGAAGCTGCCATTGCGGTCTCGCGGTGTTTCAAGCTCAATGTCGCCGTGAATGCTGCGCACTGATTTACGGCTTTTACCGTTGCGGGAGTTACCGCTGTTTTTACCGGCGGCATCATGTTTGGCATAACCAAGATGCTGCTCCATCTCAGCTTCAAGAGCACGCTCAGCAAGCTTTTTGGTTAACTGCTTAAGGATACCTTGCTCACCAAGCAGGTCTTCCGGGGATTTGTAGTCAGCTAATAACTGGTCGATAAGCTGGTCTGATACTGGCATTCTTTATTCCTTTCAATTACATGGATAGAATGCCACTTACACAGATTTTTTTACACTCTCT
>NZ_LZEJ01000033.1:0-30492 GCF_001704375.1 Alishewanella sp. HH-ZS
AATTTCTGGGGATACCTCAGGCAAAAAACTCAAATTTAAATGCAGTTCATATATCCAAGTGGATGGAGCTAGGTAAGAATGCCAGTTGGGGTAACAAAGAAAAGTTTGAAATTGAGAAAGAGCAAGTTCTAGTTGAGCTTGCTGAAGAATTCATGAGGCATTTGGGTGGATATGACCGAATTCTAGTTATGCGCCATCTAAGTGGGAAAAAAGTTAACTCTAATTTTAGTCGTTATTATGAACTTGTAGAGATCCCTAAAGAGATTCTACTTGAATGCAAGAATGGAAGGTTTGAGTTAAAGATGGACAGTAAACAATTCCCTAAGCCGGGCTATTGCTATGTAACTAATAAATACGGCAACCCTATATTTTCGTTATATTTTGATGGTGGTGGCGAACGTAAGTTACAGATAAAACATTTAGATAAGAGTATTTGTATCCAACATGCGTCATGGGAATTCTAGAACGCTTTATGTACACATTAAGAATCTAGGTTTTCAGGCACGAATATACGTGCCTGAATTCCCCGAGAGTTAAAACCGTTCAACAAAAATTCTTTTCTTCGCGATCTCTACATACTCATCATTTAACTCAATACCTAACCATTGCCTGTCAAGCTGATTTGCAACTACCCCGACTGTTCCTGAGCCAAAAAACGGATCTAAAACAACATCATCTTTCTTAGATCCAGCTAGCATGCAGTACTTGACCAGCTCGGGGGGGAATACAGCAAAGTGTGCTCCTTTAAACGGTTTAGTATTAATAGACCAAACTGAGCGAAGTCGTCTAGTTTTACCATCTACTGATGGCTCTTTGACTGCATCGACATCATAAAAGTATTTTTCACTTTTTGAGAACATGAAGACAAACTCATGGACTCGAGTTGGCCTATCTCGCACAGACTCCGGCTGTCCATTAGGTTTATGCCAAATTATATCTGTTCGTAAGTACCAACCGTCCTCTTGAAGTTTGAATGCAAGTTTCCAAGGAACTCCAATTAAATCTTTGGGTTTTAAACCTTCAGGAGTAGGCGGTCGATAGTCCATACCCCTAGCTTCATTTTTTTTGTCAGACTGACGCCAGGTTCTACCACCGCTGGTAAAGCTATCCCCAATGTTCAGCCAGAAAGTACCATCGTCAGTTAAAACTCTTCTAACTTCTCTGAAGACTTCGACCAATTTATCAAGAAAATCATTAAGGTTTTGCTCGGCTCCAATTTGATTTTCAATTCCGTAATCACGAAGCCCCCAATACGGAGGTGATGTAATGCAGCAATTGACCGATTTATCGGGTAATTCTCTAAGTTTGGCTAGAGCATCTCCGATAATTATTCTTCCCTTGCTCGCCTCATCGAGAATAGAACTCTGGTCGTGCATGAAATCGTTTTCAAACAAATCTCCAACACTCAAATTCATAGAATATGTTCCCGACAGATAAGTAGAGATGTTACCTCTACGCGTTAAATTTATATGTATAAGTATACAGTTTAAGATGGCTGATGCCAGAAAATTTAGTTGTCAATAGTTCTTGATAACGACTTGTAGAGATACGAATGATTTTAATGGAGACACATCAAGCCACTCACACATATCAATGAATTCCAACAAGTCCAGTCCTCGCTGTGCCTGTTCAATCTTTCCAAAATAGCTATGCGGTCTGCCGCTTTTCGCTGCCATATCTCGCATAGTATACCCTTTTGCCATGCGCTGTTCACGTACCCACTGACCTAATGCGGCTCTGCGCGGATCATCATTATTGATGTTCTTGCGTTTCTCTATTCTACTCATGATGATACCTCCACCTCAAAAACCCCCATATCTAGCCAGTAGGTTAAAAAGTTGTCTTCCCAAATCGGGTAGATTTCTCTGGCGACTTCAATGGGGTAGTAGCCGGTCATGTCCTGAAAGGTGCCAGCGATAAACTCGAAGTCCAAAGATTTCACCAGCTCTGCACAATCACCGATACCGGCATAACAAAAGTCAGTGATGTAACAGATGTCGTAACGGCCACTGGTGCCGGTGAGTAGTATTTCAACTGGATGATAGCCGCCTTGTTCGGCACTGTATTTCGGGTCCCGAAAGTTCGCACAGACAAATTCTGCTAATGGCTCTCGGTGCGGTTCGATAACTTTAATCAGCTCTTCGATAAATCGCTTTGATACAGGCAAAGCTAAGCCCTCGTACTGAATACGCATACTGTTTACTCCTGAATAGATTGGGTGTTACTTAAAAATATGAGCGTGGGTTTGTCGCATGCTGGTGTGTTGGTTAAGGCCGATAATCACATGGTCCAGCACGGTGATGTTTAAGATGTTGCCTATCTCGGTGACCCGCTCGGTAAAGCGCACATCGGCCTGGCTCGGTTCACTTAACCCTGATGGGTGGTTGTGAATTAAGATAACCGCCTTTAGGTTTAAAATGACGGCTGTACGTAGCAGCTCAACCGGCCTTGTGCTGATTGCATCGGCAGTGCCTTTTGCCACCACTTCAAAGCAATTCACTTCATGCTGCGCGGTGAGGTTCACTGCAATAAACACTTCTTTGGTTTCATGCTTTAGGTAGTCAAACAGCTGACCGATGACTTCAGGGCAATTGGCGGTTTTGCCGGTAATATCGCAATCCACTTCTTTGAAGCGGTAGGTCAGTTCAATTTCTCGCAGGGTTGCCATAATGCACCTCCAAAACCTGCTAAACGTTATTTAATGCTGTTGATTGAATTGGCCGGCACACTGACCGGCCATATCGCATCACTTCTTATCCGTGGTTTTGGCTTTAGGTTGTTTCGGGGGTTTTGCCGGTGACAGTTGCAATATCTGTGCATCCAGCTCACCGCTCTCGACGGCCTTGATGATGGTGCTGATGACCGTGGGTAAATCTTCTTTCTTACCGACATCAATTGCCGCTTTGCCTTTTTCCAGCTCCAGTGTTTTAAGGCCGACTTTGATTTCAAAGTAGTAGTGCTCGTTGTCATCAAAGTACCAGGGGCGAACCGCTTTGCGAGTGCGCACGGTTTTGCGCTCACCGGTATCAGGGTCTTTCACCTTTTTATCCTTGTAGGCTTCATAGGCCTGACCATCTAGCATGGCCTGCGCCATTGCCTGCTGCTCATCCAGCTTTTCAATCAGCTTCAGGCGTTTGCCTAAGATGGGTGGTTTTGGCTCAATTTTTGGGCGAGCGATAACCTTGAGAGAACTCAATATGCTTGTCATAGGTATTTCCTTTATTAGTCGCTGGCGCTTGTCACTAAATTAGTGAACAAAGCCAATCGTTGGGTTGGGTTGTTTACGTTTGTTCTCGTCGAGCAGCATTTGCAGCGCTGACTGACGATGGTCTTGCTTGGGTTGAAACTTCATGCGTCTTGCGATGATTGCAAAATCGCCAGGTGTTAAGCGCTTGAGTGTGCTGAGCTGTTGTTGCTCGTCCTGACTAAGTCTAGAAACGCTTAGAACGCGACGGAACAGCATCAACACTTGCTCTGTATGCAAGTAGTCGCACTCAAGCTTAAAATCGAATCTACGCAGTACGGCTTTGTCTAACGCTGTTTCGAAATTAGTTGCAGCGAAGAGCGGCTGTGTAAAGCATTCAAGCTGCGTCAGGATTTCATTCACTAACTGCGTTTCGTGCTGGGCCTTAAGCCTGTCACGACTCGTCAGTAAGCTATCGACTTCATCAAGCAGCAGCGCGTGTTTGTTGCGATGTGCGCTGATAAAAAGCTCTCGAACGTTCTGCTCACTTTCACCTACGTATTTGCTAAGGACATCTGAGCACTGCACCCTCTTTAACTTGATGTCATGCGCTTTAGTCAGGTAATGCGCATAAGCAGTTTTGCCGGTTCCGGGTGGACCGCAGAGCAGTACACGAACTGGCTGGCTTTGCGATACCGCATGATTGATTTCATCGATAACAGACTTCGGTTGCTTTAGGTTCAGCAGGCTCACATCAAAAGGAATTTCCTGCTGATAACTCATGTCGTTTTGCCACAGTCCACAGGCTTCAAGTGTATTTTCAATCACCTCCAGCATGGTGCTTTCAGCTTTTTTTCGCTTCTCACCAACAGTTTTTGTGACATAAGCCGCATTACCGATGATTGCCGGTGTGATGTGTTTAACTGTCGCGATTTTCTCAATTGCATGGTCGCTGAGGTTAAGGCCATGCGCTACCTGTTCAGTTAACGCTTTTAACTTGTTCTCATCCGGTGAGTTGATTTCCAGTACCAGCTTAAAGCGGCGTAAATAACTATCTTCCAGACAACCAACATGATTAGTTATCCAAATCGCTGGCACCGTATTGCGTTCAAGCGTCTGATGCAGCATATCTTTGCTGTAAGAGCTGTCAGCATTAAGAAAGATGCTTTCACACTCATCAATCAGTAACAGGTTTTCTGTACTGTTGCGAAGCAAGGTCTGCACAGTTGTCAGGTATTGCACACGTTGACTGTTCACGTACTTAGTACTGTGTTTTTGCTGCAACTTACCGTCTGCAATGACCTGACTACCTATCTCAAATAACTGCCGGTCAAGCTCTGCAGCGAGGGCGCGCGCTAACTCAGTTTTACCGGTGCCGGCATAACCATAAAGCAGCACATTAATACCGGTATGCTGAGCTGCAGTTGCTTTTTGCATATACCTAAGCAGCAGGTCGATGTTCACATAGTCAAAATCTGACAGTGTGAAAACTGGAGCAGGGCTTTTGACTAAAAAGCTTGCCAGTATTTGCTCGCAGGATGTCACGACACTTTTTGTCAGTAGATACTGAATAGGGTTAGACATCTCTAACCACGGCAAATGTTGTGGTGCTGCATCGGCACTAAGAATCCCTTTTGATATCAGCGATTCCATTGCCTCAATAATATGATGCTTATCAAGGCCACTGATGTGCTCGTAGAACAGCATCAAGTCATGATCTTGGTCTGGTAACTCAATGCAGTCGATTAAAAACTTCGCGTTCGGGTTAATGTTCATGATGAGGATAAACTCAAGCAGCACTGCGACTCGCTCATCTAATTCAAATATACTGCACAGCTGACTGAGATTTTTTCTAACCTGTTCGGTTTTCTTCGGTGCAGGATCAGGGATTTTTAGCAGCTCCAGAAGTTCAAAGTTCGTGTTGTAATCCTTGTTCGATAAGCCAGTGCCTATAATGCGACTGACCATCGGTAACGTTAGCTCGACCATGTGTATTGCATCAGGTATTTCAGTGAGTAAGCGATAACACATCGCGCCAGCCATATGATTAAGGTGACGCGAGGGTGATTTATGTTTAGCTTTTGCCATTCTCGAGACCTTACTCATAACGCAGTGCCGCAGCGGCTTGCTGCATAAACTGCACATCGCGTTTATCGTAGATTGTGGTTGTGGTAATAGCCGCATGGCCTGCCATCTGACGCACGGTGTTCAGGTCAACATTTTGCTCAAGCAAGCGCGTAATAAAGGTGCGTCGAAGGTCATGCGGTGACGCATTTTCAACGCCTATTCGTTTTAACTTGTTCTTAATTAACCTGAACACGAGTGACACACTGATAGCGCTATCAGGGCTCATTTTGCCGCCTACTTGCACCGGACAGAACAAGAAACCTGCTTGTTTTGAACGAAGCGCCAGCCAGTTTTGTAGATGTTGCTGACACCAGTCAGGCAAGAACACAGTACGCGACTTATTGCCTTTACCATGACGCACCAGCAGTGTTTGCTTACTCAGGTCGAGGTCTTTTATATCAAGCGCTACCAGCTCAGAGCGTCTAAGGCCAGTACCCAGTAGCACTGCGAACAAGGCAACGTTGCGAACACCGGTTGCTGATGTTGAACGCGTTAGCATCTCAAACAACGATTTAACCTGCTGCTTAGTTAGCGCTGTGCCTGGAAATTCAGGGTATTTAAGCTGACTGATGGTACTTAGCTGCTCTAGTTGCTCTGCATCAGCTTGCTTCATCATGACCGCGATTTTAACGATGCTTTTAAGCGCAACCTGGGCACGGTTGACAGAGCGAGGTGCCCAGCCTTCATGCTGTAACAGCGCACGGATTTGCAGCATTTCCTGATAGTTGACGCGATTAAAACGGGTCACATCATCAAGCGGCCAGCCCATGATACGTGCAATGCTACGCAGTTGTGAGGCAATAGATACCCTGCTTGTTGCCGACAATTTGCTTAGGTAAAGCGAATACGGCGAAGCTGTACTCATAGAGTACCTCCGATAGTTAAGTTGTGATTTTTGGGGGTTGTAAAACAGGAGAGATATGTGATGTAAGAGGCTGAATTATAGCATAAAACTGCTCAAAATTCAGCCTCTATTTTTGACGCGCTTAATCTAGTTGTGGTCAGCCTAAACAAACGTATCAATCACGACTGAATGCAGTTATGTTGAAAATTAGTTTTTTAATGGCATCCTTTTGTTTGGCATTAAACCAAGTCAGGTTAATGTGCATCTTGTACTTCTCAATCAACTTAAACATAGCCTTCAGCTGCTTCTGACGCATCGATTTATTTTTAACTGTCAATTGTTTTAACATTTTTGCGGTCAACAGATTGCCGCTCTTATCCAACTTTTTCGAATAGTTGCGTAAGGTTTTGATAACGCCTAGTTCCAGAAACTGTTCCGTCAGCTGAGGATACTCCAGGTAAAGTAGAGGTGAATATACTGCTTTAGCACGAAACATAGATGACAAAGTTTCCAGCTCCGGCAGTTTAATTTTTTTACCATTATTACCCTGTGGTATTGAAACAACCTCTAAGCGAACTAACTCAAATGGGTTTGTGTCTGGACCTGAAAGCGTTACAACATGATGCTGACGTTTCCCTAGTTGTTTAGCGATTTTGTTATAAATCACAGTACGAGACTTACTTTTACTGCCAACATAGAACGTCTGACCTAGACCATCTTCAGGTTTCTTTGGTACGGCGTTATACCTTTGAACATTACTCGTTGCTAAAGGGATCATAGCCGCTGGAATACCAACGAAGTCTAAAGCCAGATCAATGCGAGTTACTGTAGCTGCTGTAAGTGTCTTTAGCAGGTTTTTAAATATCCCAGTCTGCTCAAGCGCTTTGAAAATGTCCTGAATCTGCTCATTCGAGAAACGAGCAGGGTTAAACGAAAATCGTAGTGCTTTCTGCTTTTTACCTTTACGCTTCCATGTACCAAATGAAAAATATAGCGGCTCACTCTTGGTTGCATCAGGCTCAAGAAGACGGATTCGGTATGTACTCCGATAATAATTCCGAATTTTTTTCTCTTCCAAGTACTGATTATGGTTGCCTAGGTCTTTCACTGCTACCAAGTTATAGTCGCTAATATCAGCGCGCTCAAAAAACTGTGTAATCGCTGCTACCTCTGATTTTGTTGCTGATGCGGTAAAATTAACGGAGTCTATGGTGGGTATAAGTCCCCACTTTTCTGGATCTGATAATTGGCTACGTAACAGCGTGTCATAGGCAACCAAGAACTCTAATGACGTTTCTGGCACTTGAGGCTTTGCGCTGTATGATTTAGCCAGTGCATTTAACTCAAATTCTGCAATAGAACGACGGTTAATGGTTGTCTGATAATCTTCTGGGGCAACACACTTGTTCATTAGGTGCCGAAAGGCACCTAATGAAGCTTGCAGTTGCTCAAAGCTATCAACGTTAATGGATTTTGCTTTGAACTGCTTAGTCATGTTAAACCTCCAGCAAATCCTGGTTAATTTTCCAGTACACAGTTGGACGGCCACCTAGTGACGAGTCTGACGAACGTTTGTCGATCAGTTGGTACTGGTTAAGCATCCCTAACAGTGACTCCACTAAAGCCGCACCCTTAAAGCCACGCCATTCCTTTTTGATGACTTGGCTGACGGTAAATGATTTTGATGCCAAGTTCGATGAGATCAGACGTTCCAAAAGTTCTAACGCTTTTGCTTCACGCTTCGTTTCATTAAGGCCAAACGCGTTTTTAAAATGAACCTCGTTAAACTCAACATATTCTGCCGCGCACTCAACATCTTCAAGTTCAATAGTTAACTCGGAAAAATTTAACTTCTTAGTACGGAAAAAAGCGTTAACGAGTGACACGGATGCAATAAAAGGGAACCGTTTGCCATAAAGTCCCTCAATGATCGGTCTATCACTTTCCTCGGCCATTTTGCTTTCATAATCAGCCTTTATTTGTCTTAAGGAAGCTTCTGCGTCTTTAGTTGGTAGAATGACCTCCCAGTCTTTAAAATTAAATGTGGTAAGTTTCTCGATTATTTTTTCCCAAAGCGTCAAGCATCCATCAACATGTGTATCACTCATTGCATCTTGGGCAACTTTATTTTTTTCGCAGAAGGCAATCAAAGAAAAGCGCTGAATCAGTCCATCGTTCACAAAACCCACAATTTTTTCGAGGGTATCTGGCTGTGTACAGCCAAGCAAACCTGCTTTCTTACCCTTTGTTTTGTATGTTCGATGTCCATCGACATGGTTAGAGCGACTATTACCATCCATAAGTTCAATAAGAAGCTCTTTGAAGACGTCACCCGGCTTTTGAGAAAGTTTCAGAATGGAACCTACCTCATGTTTGTTCATGATAATCGGGTAGTCAGTTTCGCTGACGGTCTTTAGCAAGGCTGCTTTAGTAAGATTACTTAGCAAAAAGTCTGGTATACCTTTTTTCTGCTTTAGCTCATTTATTCTTTGTTGAATAACGGCAGCCTCTTTTTTCAGTTGATTTACTTCTTCATGATCTTCTCCTTCTTCTTCTTCGAGTATCAGAATTTCATTAACCTTCTTTTTCGCCATCCTTTTTAACTGAGCGATTTTTAAGCTTTCTAAATCGGACAACTCGCGGGTTGAATGTTGACTAATAACTTCTGTAACAGCAGCAAGTGCGGTATCAAGAGTTCCTGATTTACCAGTGCTCGGGTTATCAACGATCAGGCCCGACATATTTGGTGAAATCCTGAATCCAGAGTTATTATTAAACGGTTGCACAAAAACTATTCTAGATAGTAGGTTGCTGACTATCACATAGATACAGATAGCAGCATAAGCGATGCTGGAGTTTGAACGGATTGCAATTGCCGTAGCCATTTGTAACAAAAGGTCTGGCAGCATAGACTCCTGAAATTTAGGACTCGTAACCTTACTCGCATCCTTCAGCTTCTTAAGTTGATGTTTGCATATGTCTTTCGAGTTAAGTTCAGCGTCATTGCGGAGATCAGGTTTCAGTGCTGAGAATCCCGTACTTTGAGTCTCTTTAACCTCTTTCACTGTGTTTGCTGGCGTTTGTTTAAGAGACTGAGTTTTCGCCTTAGTCGATACATTTGCTGTTGTACTACCTTTTTGAACAAATTTAGATTTGCCATGTGGTGGCACACCGATTGTCTTACGGAAGTTTTTGCTTTTAGCCATTTTTATACTCTCATGATTTAAGTTAATGTCAGCTGCAAGACTCAAATCCATCGGAATTTAAGTCGTTTTTTTTTGCGGCCACATGAGTAGTCTGAGGCATTTCAAAACATGCAGTTAGACACCAAAAAATAAAGTTGCGATACTTTATAATGCCTTGTAAGCCGCATTAATACTGGGCTTCAGAGGTGGTGAAAATTATTTTGAAATATGTTTCACACGTTGTTTTGAGTTAAAAACCCTGTGAGGCACGTCAGATATGGACTTCAGGTGTTTACCTATTTTGGGAAAAATGCACTTTAACTAACAAATAACAGTATAAATTTTTTACTTTTGAAATTAACCTTTTTATTCAAGTTCTTAGGTTTGCTTTTTTAGGAGATACACACATTTTGTTTTTTGCAGGGATGCATAATATGATGTAAATGTCTGGTTCAGTTTATTAGATTTGTTCTGCACCTATAATGGGAAATATTTTAATGACGGATAAGCCTTATTCAGCTCGTAGACCTCATCGCTCCAATATGCTTGGCACTGATGAAAATCCAATCATGCTCGTGCCTGAGAGCGCACACAGGCCGAAGCTGGTTAAGCATCTTTTACCAGGCTTTATTCCCAGAAAGCCTAAAGATGAAAAAAAAGCCGATAAGACATCTGATGGTTTAAGGACGAATAATGGAGGTATAGACCTTAATAAATGGGGAAGTAGTGAGCGTAACTACTATATTGAAAATGTCGTCAACAACAAGTTTTTAAGCCATCTAGAGACAAAATTAGCACTCTATCTATACAGCATTTTTACTCACAAAGGCGAATTTTACTATCCTGGTTATATATTCATTGTCCGTGATACGCCTGATTACAGTGTTTTCAATAGGCGATTTGATGATTACATTTGTGTATACGGCTACCATCAAACAGAAGAATTACACTACTATATAGCAGGGTTCTTTGATCTTTTTAAGAGACTAGAATTGCTTTTTGTTGAGGACTACCAGAAAGAGCTCTCCAATGCTTTAGATAGCTTACATGACTTTGGATACATTACAGTAACTGATATTGTTGAAGAGAATTTATATTCAAATCGCCACCCGAAAACTAGTGCAATACCCAAAATTGATACTAAGGCGGTTAAGAGAAAGCCAAGGCTTAAGCATATTAGGATAGGTCGATGGATGGTTCATACACCATATTGGACTAAGTTGTTACTGCAAGTACCGTCAGAACCGTCAATACCACAGAAACCAAAATCAGCTAAAAAAGCTGAAGAGGCGGCAGACATTGTTAAGTCTTAGAACATTTAAGACTGGTAGCTGTTACTGGTTGGTAGTGGTTTAGCAATCTTAGTAGAGATCAATATCTGCACTGCCAAAACCTCTGAAACCATTTATGGTTAAGGTGGTTAATATTTATCGTATTTTAATAGTATTAGGGTGGTAATGAGGTATGGTTGAGTATCTTTAGCTACTGAGCTACTGAGCTACTGAGCTACTGAGCTACTGAGCTACTGAGCTACTGAGCTACTGAGCTACTAAGTATAGGTCTATGCTGATCGTAGAGTAGTTTTCTACCACTTGTGATTGTGATTGTGATTCTATTGCTATAAGAAAGTATGGCTTCGCCATACATACTGCACTTCGTGCAGGGATCTATTGGATCTGATTGTGATGGTGTATTACTAATATTTCACTGCTAATACCCTCATAACTATTACTATATACAACGATATAAGAAAGCATTGTATTATTACATCTAGTTATATACCTGTTTCTAATGCTGTTAGGTACAGGTAATGGGAGTTTTGACAGTGATTTTCAGTAAATCGGTATAAACTTGTATTGTGTTCGCATGGGTTTTGACTGTTTTGACAGTGATTTTCAACAGTAACAGTGTAAAACCAACATTATCTTAGTCTAGGTTTCGGATGTTTTGACTGTGCATTCTGAGGTAACGCAATACTATTTATTGCAGTAGTGCTAGTGCAGCTTGTGGTCGCTGATTAGCTTGCGATAGCACTGTGGTACTGGCCTGCTGCAAGATCTGAAGGCGTGTTAGTTCAGCCGTTTCTTTCGCGTAGTCGGTATCTCTGATTCTGCTTCGAGCTGCACTAACATTTTCACTTATATTACTCAGGTTTCTAATTGTCGCCTGAAAGCGGTTTTGCGTGGCACCGAGCTTAGCTCTGGCGCTATCAATCGTGCTGAGCGCTTCATCGATGATCTTAAGGTTAAATTGAGTGATCGAATCTTCGTCTTCTGGAGGAAAAAGGTTGTACGCTTGTTCACCGAAAAATGACTCAGGTATTCCGGTAAGACTAGAAATAAGTGCTCTGTTTGCCTGAGCCGTTGCTTCATCAGTTGCCACACCTGATATTCTAAATTCGATGCTTCCTGCTAAAAGAAAAAGTTGATCCCCCAAACTGAAGTTGTCTCCTTGAGCAATCACCAGCGAAATATCAGTTGATTGCATGGCAACGGCAAAATTGAAGGCATTTACGCCAGGATCAGTACTGGAAAACACCACATCTGGCATAGGTCTGAACTCGTTACCATTTATTCGTACTTCTAATCCTGAGATCGTTCCTAAGACTGCTGGAAAAGGAGCCTGAATAACATAACCTGGAGTAATAGGTGAGCCATTCTGTGTTGGGTTATTAACACCATCACTGCCATCAACTACTACTTCTGATAACCGTAATCCCTCCGCTGTCCAACCTTCATCACGCTCAAGATTAACGTTGATATTTTCTCCAGCGTTTGCGCCAACAAGAAAATCACGGTTAAGTCTGCCATCAAGTAGCGGTATACCTGCAAAACTAGTTGTCTCTGCTATACGGGTAATTTCCTTGTTGATCTGGCGGATCTCATTTTGTAAGGCGGTTCTATCCTGTTGACTGTTGATTCCGCTGCGAGACTGAATTACCAGAGTCCGCATACGTTGGATAGCTGTTGTCATCTCATCTAACGCGCCTTCAGCAATCTGAGATAATGATATACCGTCATTGGCATTTCTGATCCCCTGATTAATACCGTTAATCTGACTGGTTAGCCTGTTAGAGATTTGCAGGCCAGCGGCATCATCAGCAGCAGAATTAATTTGATAGCCTGAAGCTAATCTCTGAAACGTCTGATTAAAAGGCGTATTCAGATTGCTTAGCATTCTCTGTGCGGTAAGCGATGATAGATTCGTACTGACGAATAGCATTAGCTATAATCCTAGGCATATAATCCTTTCTTATGGGTGTTATCGTCACGAGCTATACAGATCTTTAGCGAGATCCTGAAATAAATTTACCTGAAGCAGGGAAGATGCAGAGCTTGCGTAAAGCCAGAACGCGCTAGTCGTATGCGCTAAGCTTAATCTATAGGGTTGTTCGAATCAGGGATGAGGTCTTTGACAGTGCAGTTTAGCGCTTTAGCGATTTTAAGAAGTGAGTCTAGACTAGCATTTGCAATACCACGTTCTAATCTGCTTATATAACTTGGGTCAACACCAGTCGCATGTGATAGTGAAAGCTGAGTCAATTGATTAGCTTTGCGTCTGTCACTGATGTTTCTACCGAGTTTTTTTAAAAATTTGTCGTTCATAGTGCTTCCCAGAAAAATCATGGGGACTATGCGGTTTTGGTCGATATAGGTCTATAGGCTATAATCCTAGGATTATAAGTCTAGTCATTGTGCGGCAGTTTTGTTCTTGTTAATGGTTAATAAAAGGGATTGTTGAATAGTGGCTTTGTGCCAAAAGCAGACATTTTTTATATTTCATTCGAGGCTTAATTACTGTGTTTATTTCCAATACAGTGATAGTGCTACCAGTGTTTTGTTAGGCGTATGAACCCGTACTTGTCGGCCGAATTAACATCAATTATATCTATAAGCTGTTGTAAGCCTTAAGATAAAGGTGTAGTGTTCTTTATAACAAATTTACAAAAGCAGGTTGAACCGTGTTTAATTACAGGTCGACCTGCCGAATAAGTGTTACGCCTGAAAACCCAGAATCGCAGTACAAACAGATGATACCAATGAAGAATTACTAAATGACGACGGAAACACCTGATCAATTTTTGGCCAAAGGAAACCGGGAGGTGGTCACCGACTACTATGTCCCAAAGGATATCGAAGGCGATAAGAAATCCCTTCAATTCAAAGTGTTTATTCGGTTAAATGCAAAAA
Organism: Alishewanella sp. HH-ZS; assembly: GCF_001704375.1. Taxonomy (NCBI): domain Bacteria; kingdom Pseudomonadati; phylum Pseudomonadota; class Gammaproteobacteria; order Alteromonadales; family Alteromonadaceae; genus Alishewanella; species Alishewanella sp. HH-ZS. The sequence goes on from NZ_LZEJ01000033.1 coordinate 13,531, forward strand.
ACGTAAAATTCAAAAACGTGTCATTTATGCATTGCGTATTCGATGGCTGTTACATAAATAATTGCGTATTTGACGGCTGTGATTTTACCGGGTGTCGTTTTGTTGGTTCAAATTTCCACCAGACAACATTTGCGGGATGCGATTTTCGCTACGCCACTTTCGAAAGAACATTTATTGATCATGAAGTCCTAGAAAGCGAGGCACCGAGGGAAGAAAATCTGAGAATGCATTTTTCGCGCTCACTTAGGATGAATTATCAGCAGCTTGGAGATGCAAAATCAGTAAACAAGGCAATAAGCATTGAGCTTGGTGCAACGTCGGCGTATCTCTATAAATCCTGGTTATCTAAGGAAACCTATTATAAGAAGAAATACGGCGGGGTACTTAAGAGCACGCTCCAGTTTCTAAGGTGGCTAGAGTTTTGGGTGCTTCATGCAATTTGGGGTAATGGGGAAAGTATCTTGAAGTTGATACGCTCGCTCGCTTTTATTCTGATCGGTATAACCGTATATGACACCTTCAAGAATGGAAGTCCTTCAGACCTAAGCCATTATTGGGATAACCTTTTTCAAGCCCCAGCTATTTTCTTCGGCATCGTTTCACCACCGAATTTTTCTACGGGTGTTCTTTCAATAATTACCGGTGCCAAGTTTGTATCGTTTGCGCTTTTGACGACTCTCTTGGTTAAGAGGTTCAGTCGGCGATGAGCACTCATTTATACGCTTTCGGGTCTATTTGCAGAGGCGAGGTCGATAGATCGTCCGATATAGACCTCTTGGCTTGTCTGTCAGAACCGAACCCAGGTATTGATTCAAATCGATTCTCAATCTATTCGCACAAAAGAATTCGAGAATTGTGGTCAGAAGGAAATCCATTTGCTTGGCATCTACACCTGGAGTCAAAATTACTCTATTCATCAACCGGGGAAGACTTCCTTAATGGATTAGGTGAGCCTGCTAGATATGTGAAATCGATTGAGGATTGCGAGAAATTTCGCTTACTGTTCTCGGAGTCGTTGAATTCACTAATAACTGCAACCAACAGCCCGACGTTTGACATATCATGTATGTTTCTTGCAACAAGAAATTTTGCAACGTGTTATTCTCTGGGGGCAGGAAGCCCAGTATTTTCACGATATTCACCACTGCTAATTGACAAAAAGTTGCCGATCACCGAAAGCGAATTCAATGTATTTGTTAGGGCGAGAATATTATCAACAAGAGGTTATGGCGAGCCTCTGACGAACAGCGATATTGATCTCGTTGTAGAATCAGCTCACGTTGTTGTTGAATGGATGGGCAACCTAGCAGTTAGCTATCTGTCGCCGGAGATACGATATGAGCGAGTTTAACAACAGAATTTCAGCGCAAAGGCAGATACTGTCGAAGGTAAATCAAATTGATTGGTCAGAAGAGCTATTTGGGCTATCAAATGGTGCAATCAGCAGATGGGTTCGCGCGAACAATATACAGGAACAAGCTGAATTGCTTCTTTTGATTAATGAGGCTGCAGATAAGCTATTTTTCCTGTCAAACAAAAGTCAAGAGCAAATTACAGAAGAGTACAAACATTTGTCACTGGAAGTTTCGGTACTGACTTCTAAGATCGCTAGTTCGGTAGAAAAATATCTTTACAGCTAGAACTTTTCGGTTGAAATAATTATAAATACTGACATTACAACGGGCTATACAAGGACGCCAAACTCTCCGCTGCGCCCCGAGTTCGCCGCCTGTGAGCCCAGGCGTAAATGTTCGCTTTTCGCTCAAAGCACCTATTTAGCTTCAGGCAGATCAACCCAACTGGTAGTGTATTGCGGCGATAACATACCGCGTTTCATCGACCAGTCTTGATTAATACCTTGGCTTGCAAACCAGACCCTGCCTTTACCACTGCTGTTAAGTTTATCAATGGCAGTCATCAGTGCTTTGCTTTGATATCTAGGTGGTTCCGGTTCAAACAGGCTTCCTTGATACATACCTTCATCATAAAAATCTGACAGCATCACTCCTGCCTTTGCATAGCGATAACCATCACGCAAGATCTTGTCGAGCAGCTTTACTGCAAGACTAATGAAATCACGAGTGTCAGCGCTTGGCGTTACAAGCGATGTACTGATGCTGTTTGCATAGTACGGATCACGTTCTCTATAGCTAAATGGGCTGGTTCGCAGAAAAACACGTAATTGCTTGGTTACTTGTTGTTCTTTACGCAGTTTTTGACAAGCACGACTTACATACTCACTAATAGCCTCCTGCATCTGCTGTTTGCAGATAATTCTTTCACCAAATGAGCGTGAACTGACGATTTCCTTTTTAGTTGGTGCTACTTGTTCCAGCTCCAGACACGATTTACCATTGGCTAGAAATGAAAAATTGACTTTTCATAATCGGTAATGATTTCGATTTATTGCATCAGTTGGCGATCTCATGGTTAAGCACTATCTTAATCAATAAAGACTAATTAATGCTTATGAAACTAGTGCGGCATTGGATTGCGTGAGATAGTGACTAAATGTGAATGTAAAGAAACATTGTTAATTATGGTCGTCCATTTGTGTCAAAAGGTAATAAATTTGACGCCTTGTGTTGACAAAAAAAAAGTGTGCCTATATTTTGAACTGGGTTAAGCGGAATGCATGACCTGTAGCAAACTTAAAATTTACACAAGGAGTTGGAATAATGGAGTCAATAGAGAGACTAAGCGAGTCTATAAAGCTAAATCCAGATATTTTAGAAACTTTAATGGATGGTAAATTTAACTGGGATACATTCATAAAAAATTCACGGAAACTTGGGCATGAGTTGAAGTCATTTGATATAGAAGAATATTTGAACGAGAAATTCCCTCCAAATTCGTCTGAATCAGAAGCTCGAGTATTCGTACATGACGGGAAGCTAGATGATTTCAGAGAGCTAACAAATGATGAAATAGGCCATGTGAGCGGGGGGACAACAGTCGTTGCAGCGGTTGTTGCTGCAGTAGCGGTTGTTGCAGCTGTAATTGTTGTTGTTGCAAGCGGTGGCGTTGCAGTAAAAGTTGGTGCAGCTGCGGTTGTAGCCGCCGCCGCCGCAATTACTACAGTTACAGTAACTTACGGTTATATTGAGCTTTACTAGGTTAAAAAGCAACCTGTTAAGGCTCTTAAGCAATAACATAAAAATGCTGATGTTCGGAATGTAAATTGTTGTCTTTACGAGCATCACTATCTTGCTTTCAATGCAGTCTTTTCAGGTAGAATTTGGAAATTTTCGATGATTGCTTTAAAGTTTACTTACTATCTGTCATATATTATTTCAATAGGGTTTACTCTAATTGGTATTCCTCTCGTATTGAAAAAGATTGAACCTAATAACTGGTATGGTGTTAGGATCCCTAAAACCATGTCAAATATAGAGTGTTGGTATACAGTTAATTATAATGTTGGATTGGGGCTTGTAATTTCTGGTATTGCTTCAATAATGCTAATATACTTAATTTATAATAACTTCGTCTCAAATAGAATTCAAGCTACAGTAATTTGTGTATTAACGCCAATATTACTGTCTCTAGTTGGAATGTCTGTTGGTTTAATTTTTTAATAGAGAGAGGATGCTGAGTAATGGAGTTTGATATTAAAAAGGATGTCATGGTGTCCGAAAAGTATGTATCACCATATACGAGATTTATATCTGAGAAAAATAGCGAAGAATTGCGAGAGTTAAGTCATATCAAGAGATTTTTAGAGTGCTACGGTGGTGATAGTGACTTTAGGCAACAAGTGAAAAATGGAAGTAAAAATCTTGATGAACTAGCAGAAAGTGTAGGCGTAAAGCTAAAAAATATAGAGTCGTTGAGGCCAATCATAGATCCAGAGTATTCACATTTTAGAAAAGATGCAACTAGAGAGACTTGGCCACTAACTGCAAAGTGGGATGAATATTATGCAAACATAATGCAATCTTTAGCATTTTATCTTCAATCAGGAAATACGGATGGTGAGTTTAAAGAATTTGACTTGTGGCGTAATAGACAAATTATTAGAACGCTTTTAGATGTAGGGTCTCCAGCAGCTTCTATTGTGCACCCGCCAGTCGCTTTCGAGCTTTCCGATGGATGTAGTGTGGGCTGCTGGTTTTGTGGTATTTCTGCGAAAAAATTCGGAGGGCATTTTGCTTTAGATAAATCTGGTGACGTTGAATGGGAAAACACACTGATAAGCGTCAAGAAAGTTTTGGGGAAAGGTCTAAGGACTGGTTTCTGCTATTGGGCTACAGAACCACTTGATAACCCAGATTATGATAAATTTATTAGTAAATATTACGAAATAGTCGGCACGATACCGCAAACCACAACAGCAATTCCTTTAAAAGATATTTCATTAACAAGAAAAGTTTTAAAACTATGGGATGAATCAAAATTCGTACCAAACCGTTTCTCCGTCTTGTCTACATCAATTTTAAAGAAAATACATGCTGAGTTTACACCTGAAGAACTCTTAGGTGTTGAGTTGGTAATGCAAGGAAAAGGTAGCATTACTTCAAAGTCCATCGCAGGAAAGGCTATAGACGAGCGTAACCGGAAGCGTGAAGATAGCAACATGCAAGAGGGTACCATTGCTTGTGTGACGGGTTTCTTAATCAATATTAGAAATAAAACAATAAGGCTAGTTAGCCCTACACTTCCATCCAAGCAATGGCCAGATGGTTATTACGTATTTTCTTCTGAAAAATACAAAGAACCTCATGAAATTGAAAATATTATGAGGAAAATGATCATTGATGAAGTAAAACGTGAAACAGATAGTAACCAAAAAATTGGGTTGAATGAAGGGTTTTGGTTAGATAGTATAAACGAACAATTGACCGTGAGAAACCAGAAATTTGGTTTAAGCATGAAAGCTTTTGAAATTATTGCTCCGTTGCTAAAGGAGGGTAGTAATACTCCTACTCATATTGTCAAGCAAGCTGTTAAATCTGGATGTGACCCAATATTAGCAATAAGAATTTTACAAGACATGATGCTATACGGTATGACAGGAAATGACTATTTGAGACCTGCAAGTATTAAATCTATGGAAGAATTAATAGATATAAATATTGTAAATTAATTTATCGTTCTAAAGAGGTAGGGGGAGCTGTAAATATATTTTACAGCTTTTTTGTCATGAATAAAAAAGGGGAGAGAAGATGAGCTTTTCTTTTTTTAAGCTTATTTTTATGCAGATTTTTTTATTGTGTCTGGCAAAAGTGCAAATTGCTTTCGCTGAATCGCATAGCGTCTCAATTATGCATGATAATAACGTGATCAATGGTACTATGTATATACCTGAAGGCTATAGCAGCGGGATCATAGCACTAATTATAAGTGGAAGTGGGCCTGTAGATCGTGATGGAAATGTCCCTGGCTTAACAAATAATTCGTTAAAGATGTTAGCACATGAACTTGGTAAATCTGGTATTGCAAGTCTACGTTATGACAAAAGAGGAGTTGGTGACAGTATTTCGAACAATGTAGATGAATCGTTGTTAACGTTTGATTTATATGTTGAGGATGCTGTTTTATGGATTGAAAAACTAGGAAATGATAAAAGGTTTAAAAGAATTGTTGTAATAGGTCATAGCGATGGCTCTTTAGTTGGAATGGTCGCCTCAAGAAACAGTTTAGTTGATAAATTTATATCAATAAATTCCTCAAGCTTAAAGGCTGATGACCTTATTTTAATGCAAATTAAGGATAAATATCCTGAATATTTGGATGAAACAGTATCTATAATATCTAAGATTAAATCTTCAGATAATTTTGAAGTTGAAGATGAGTTCCTAAAGCTGATTTTTAGGAAAGAAATACACAATTTTCTTTTTTCTTGGTTTCGCTATGACCCAAAAGTTGAGTTTTCAAAATTAAAAATTCCTTCATTAGTTGTTCATGGTAAAAATGATGTGCAGATAAATTTTGATTCAGCTGTTCAGCTTAATAGTGTAAATAAATTATCAAAATTAGTTCTCATAGATAATATGAATCATATTTTAAAGGATTCTTCATTAGATCAGAATGACAACTTTTCAACATATAATAATCCAAGCCTACCGGTATCCTCATTGCTAATTGAGGAAGTTGTTAGCTTCATTAAAGACTGAAAAAAGAGTTTTGATAAATTGGGTAGTATTTTTAGGCAAGAATCTATAAATAAGCAAAGAACCAAATTATTCGGTGTGGTCTTCTTGGACACACCAATTAAATATTCTTTAATTGTCACTTTGTTTGTTTTTATATTTATTTGTTTATTATTAGTTTTAATTTTTGGTGAATACACCAAGAAGGAGAGAGCTATTGGTTTGCTGAGTCCAGAAAACGGCTTAGTTCGAGTTATGACGAGTCATAATGGAATTGTTGAGCAAGTTCATATTAGGCAAGGACAGAAAGTTAATAAAGGTGACGCTCTTTTTTCAATAAAATCTGATACCGCTATAAATCTAAATTATGAATACGGTTTTAATTTAATTGATAGTTTGGAGAGTGAAAAAAGAGAGTTGGAAAAAATAATTAAGCTCACAGTCGATTCAACAAGTTTAAATTTGGCGAATCTGGAAAGCGAGGGAAATCAAGTAGCGGGAGAAATCGATCTCTTATACCGAAGATTGCTTATCCAGAAAAAAATATTGTCTAATAAACGCGAAGTATACGAATCTGCAAATGCAAATAGGTCAGCTATTTCAAGAGTTGATTTGACTTTGTTGGAAGGGGAGTATTACGAGGCAGAACAATCTGTCGAACATTTGAAGCATCAAATATTTTTGTTGAAGAGCAAGATTGAAAGCATCAAAAGGGACTCGTCGCTTGCTAGGATCGCTAAGGAAATCACAAATAGTGAAAATAAAAAGACACTTAGAAATATCGAGCAGAGAATCCTTCAAGCGAAAGTTCAGTCAAACTACGTAATAACAGCACCTTTATCAGGTACTGTTGCGTCAATAACTACCTTTGAAGGGCAAAATGTATCAGTAAATAAGCAAATTATGACTTTAACTCCTTCAGATGATGATTTAATAGCTCATATATTTATACCAAGTAGAGCTGTAGGGTTTATTAGAGAAAATCAGAAGGTTAGGATTTCATATGATTCATTCCCATATCAAAAGCATGGCTTTTTTAACGGAGAAATTTTATCTATATCAAAATCAGCAATTAATTCCTCTGATATTGAATATTTCCCCGCAGTAACCGAAAAGGTTTTTCTAGCCCGAGTTAGATTAGAGCAGCAGGAAGTTACTATTAACAACGAAAACTTTACGCTACAACCTGGAATGAGCTTATCGGTTGATATTGACATTGAGAAGCAAAAGTTATGGGAATGGCTGCTTAACCCAATTCTAAAATATAGAATATAAATAATTTACAAAGGATTTCTTTTGAGTTTTTTGAAATTTAAACGCTCTAAGTTGCCTGTTATTACACAAACAGAAGCGTCGGAATGCGGTCTTGCCTGTCTAACAATGATAGCAGTATATTATGGGCATGAAGTAGATTTAAACTTCATGCGTGCTAAATATCATGTTTCTATAAACGGCATGTCTCTAGAGCGCTTGATCGCACTAGCCGACAAAATGCTCCTCTCCGCTAGACCTTTGAAGGTTGATTTGATAAACATTGATAAAGTAAAGTTGCCGGCGATATTGCATTGGGATTTGAATCATTTTGTCGTCTTACGAAAAATAGAAAATAAAAAAATGATAATTCATGATCCAGCTTGCGGGGAGCGTTCATTAAGTATCGATGAATTTTCTGAGAGTTTTACCGGTATTGCCATTGAGATCATACCTACAGAGAATTTTAACGTGATCGGTGATGCCAAAAGAAGAACTATTTCTTCATTTATAGGTAAGGTTATAGGGCTGAAATCTGCTTTCTTTCATACACTAGTATTATCGTTTGCACTTCAGTTGCTAATTTTGGCAACTCCATTCTACTTTCAAATTGTAGTAGATGAAGTTATTGTAAAAAATGATTTAAGTTTGCTTGTGGTTCTGGTGGTTTCCTTCTTCCTACTTCACTTTTTCAAATTTTTTACTACTATACTCCGGTCATGGATTATAATTTATTATGGAAATCAGTTGTCTTATCAGCTTGTTACTAAGTTATTCAGACACCTTTTGTATCTTCCATACAGTTATTTCGAACGTAGACATGTTGGTGACATAATATCAAGATTGGGATCGACGGAACCGATACAGAGAGTTATAACTCAGGATTTAGTTTCTGTCATAATAGACGGTGTAATAGTATCAGCAACTATATTCATACTGTTTGCTTATAGTTTTAAGCTGGGGATTGTTGTTGTTTTATCTGTTGCTCTAATGAGTATAATATCTTTTCTTTTTTACTCAGGAATAAAAAATAGTCAACATAAACTGATACTTGATGAAGCAAAAAAAGAAAGCTTTGCGATAGAAACTATTCGTTCGGTATTAAGTTTGAAGTTGTTTTCAGCTAATGCAAATAGGATTTCAGCTTGGCAAAATTATCTAGTGAATTGCATTAATTCTAGAATATCACTGGAAAAAAAACAGATATTTGTGGCATCTCTCCACGAGCTTATATCAAATATTCAACTTATTATAGTTATATATTTTGCCGCTAATTTAATACTTAGTGACGAAGATCATTTCACAGTTGGCATGTTGTTTGCATTTATGATTTATCGTCAGCATTTTACAACTAGCATTATGTCGCTTATAAGCAAGTTTATTGATTTTAAGCTGCTTTCTTTGCATGTTGATAGAATTTCCGATTTAACAGATAGTTTATCTAATGAGAATCCAGATAAAAGTGTAAACGATTGGATTGGCGAAGAACAACCCGCTGAAATTGAGTTTATCGATGTTCATTTTAGATACTCGGATAATGACCCATGGGTATTAGTTGGCGCAACTTTTAAAATTAATAGAGGTGATTTTGTTGTATTCATTGGCGAATCTGGTGGCGGTAAATCAACTTTGCTAAAACTCGTTTTAGGAATTTATCAACCAGTTAAAGGAAAGATTTTAATTGATGGAGTGCCGCTTACCGACTTAAATCGATTGGAATGGCGAAAGCGGTTCAGCGTTGTAATGCAAGACGACCAGTTACTCTCCGGTACGCTTGCTGATAATATTAGTTTTTTTGATCAAGAAATGAAAATGAATAATGTTATTGAAGCAGCTAGATCAGCTTATGTCCATAATACTATAATGAGTATGAATATGAAATACCTGTCCTTTATTGGCGATATGGGGTCTAGCTTATCCGCTGGTCAGAAACAAAGGATTCTTTTAGCAAGGGCTTTGTATCGTTCAAGTAAAACTTTGATTCTTGACGAGGGGACAGCTAATTTAGATGAGAATACAGAAAAATTGATTGTTGAAAGCGTAAGTAAACTCTCAGCTACTAGAATTATTGTTGCACACAGACCTGAATTTATATCGAAGGCTAATCGGAAATTTAAAATTCATTCTGGTAGAGTAAACGAGGTTACAATTAGTGATTAATAAAGGTGTGCTTAATCTAATTAACTGTTCCAAATAGTAGATCACTCAGGGAAGGGAACTCAATGATGTTTGTGCGATCAGTTCAATCTCCAAAAAGAACTGCCTCACAAACGCATTTAATATGAACAGGATAGCATTTTTATACGGCGCATAAACCCGTCGATTGAAGAAGATTATTCATAAAACACGAGATAGATACCTTTGCCGTCTTGCTGCTGTCGATGGCCTAAAAACTAAAGACGTTGGTCGACCCTTTAGGCAGAATCGGGATTTCATCTGTGGCGTACTGAAAATTTTGCTGAAGTACACTCTAAGAACGCTTGGATATCAGCGTTCACGCTGTAGTACAGAGTTGTTTGTGCTGTTAATGAACAAGTTATGTAACATTCAGTTCCACAGCTTAACAATCAGACGCTGGTTGCCCAAAGCAGGAATTGTCTGGCGGTGAGCTGCGCCTGCTTCATGCTGCTTGATAGCTTTGATAATTTGCTCTTCGGTGTAACGCTTTTTCATTTTGAGATCTCCATTGGCTCCATTTTATTGGAAATCTCATCGATGTCATGGTTTTAAATTTGGGGGAAAGGTCAGAGAGAACTTTACCCCGTAATTGTATCCGATTTGTCTGTACTAACGTGATGACTTGACATAGGAGCGTCAATGCGGCGATAGAAGCATTCTTCAGTCGACTGAAAGTGGAGCTGATTTATGCTGAGAATTACGACTCGATTGAGCGGGCGAAGTCAGGTATCTTCGAATACATAGAGATATTTTATAACCGTGTACGTAGGCACTCAGCGATTGGCTATGTCAGCCCGGCTGAGTTTGAGCGCAAATGCGCATAACCAAGTGTCTACTTTTTATGGGTAAGAACACCAGACCAAATATGCGCTTTGTTGCCGTTAAATCAGAATCACAACAAGCCGTATTGGTCATGCATCGGATGCGTGAACAATGGGTGCGTGAGCGCACCTCCTTGATGAACCAGATTTGCAGCTACTTGCACGAGTTTGGCATTGTGATTAATCAGGGCCGCGCAGCACTGGCTAGAACGTTGCCTTTGGTGGCTGAATCGGAAATCTTACCGCTGCTGTTTCGCCAGAGCATCGCCGACCTAGCAGATAGATTAACCGATTTAGAGACCCGGATTACAGCGCTCAACAAACGGATTGAAGCCTGGAGCAAACAAGATACCACCGCAAAAGCCTTACTTGAGCTCTGTGGTGTCGGTAGCGTTACCGCCAGTGCTGCTGAGGCAGCAGCCGGTGATGTGTCAGTATTTAAAAACTGCAGGCAATTCGCCGCCTGGCTCGGTTTAGTGCCAAAACAGAATTCATCCGGTGGTAAAACGCAACTCGGTGCCACTACTAAACGCGGCGACCGTTACTTGCGAACACTCTTGGTTCAAGGTGCCCGAACGGTGATGTTAGCCGCCAGCAGAGCACAAAAGTCCACGCAAACAACATCCATGTTTGAGTGGATTTATAAGCTGCAAGAGCGACGGCCCAACAATGTTGTGGCGGTCGCTATCGCAGCAAAACAGGCCAGAATGCTGTGGGCAATAATGGCTAACCAGCAGCGGCAGATACGCTAGGTTTAGCAATATGAAGTAGCAATACAGAGCTGTAAAACAGCAAGTTAACAACAACTCTCAACCAAAGAATTGCACTACAAAGTGGATAAATAAAGTGGCTAAGACCGTGCATAGGAAAGGCCTGGTAACGAGGTTGGTATTTATTAGCGTTTATTCGATGAGGCTCTAATGCGCGAAAGTTATCAGGGCTGGAGCATGGCAAAACCATGAATGTCACAAGCCGAATAGACGTATGCAGTCATTCACCGCCAAGTTTGATCACTTTGTGCTTGGAATAGAGGGGGAGTTCATAGACACCTAGTTAAGCGATTGTACTCACTTAGCGAGGTGTCTAAAAGAGTTGGTGCGGATTAGTTAGCCTTAAAGCATTTCTTGACCCGCTCCCCATGTTACGATGCCAACCTGACAACTAGAATGTGTACTGGCAACAGCAACCGCTGCGACAGCCGCCGTCATAGTAACACTAGGAAGCAATCTATCAATAATGCTTCCACCACTAACAATGAATATTTCATCATTTCTTAGCTGGCGAAATTCATTCGCTCTTTGATCTTGGACAAAGAAATGCGATTCCGAGGACTCGCCCATAAATGGAAGTTTATCATCTAAATATTTTTCAATGTCGCTCAAATCTATTTTAACACCGAAATTTCTGGTGCCTTGTATAAAGGTCTCCCAGTTGAATTTTCCACTCATAAGAGTCTCAATTATATCAGGGTTAGTTTTTATCAGAGCAATCAAATTTTCTAAAGAATATTTCACACAAACCTCGCAATCACGTTTTAGTCAATTCTAAGGCTAACCTTGCCTTTACAAATTATTAAAGCCATCAAATTCCTTTGTGTCAAGAGCTATATACTGAATTATACATTCACTGCTGAATCGTGCTCGGCATTTGCTGACCGAACGCGGTAAGACAACGCAATTCGTTGCATCAGTTAAGTCCAGAAAAGCTTCATCAATAGGGTAGACTTCAACAGCTGGCCCGGGTTGCTCTAGTTTTGTAATCACTCGTGCTGATAAATCAGTATATAGTGCATAGTTAGACGAGAAAGCCAGTAGCTTGCCATTCTTTATGAGTTCACGTATATGAAAAGTAGGCACTCCCATTTTAATACCGAGTGCTTTAGCTTCTTTTCAACGCACTACAACGCGGCCGTCATTATTCGATAGTACAACGACAGCTTCATCTTTAATATCTGGCCTAAACAGTTTTTCGCAACTTGCATAAAAGTTATTGCAGTCAACAAGCGCAAAGGTTTTCGTTGTCATGGCCTTCTTATTTTACGTACCACGTTAGTCACAACACCGAAGATTTCTAACTCGTTCTCTGAGGTAATTTCAATTGCTTGATACTTAGGGTTGTGTGGTATCAATCTGATAGTAGGGGTTAAGCATAACTCTTTAACAGTGAACTCATTGCTAAGTGCAGCGACAATAATGTCACCATGCTTGGCTTCAAGAGCGCGATCCACTACCAGAATATCGTTGTCATATATACCGGCGTCCTGCATCGAATCACCGCTAACTCTTACGAAAAACGTTGCAGCAGGATGCTTAATACAGAGTTCGTTTAGATCCAGGGTTCTCTCAACATAGTCTTGCGCAGGGGAGGGAAACCCAGCGGCAACCCTATTGCTGTAAAACGGTATAGGTAAGTAGCGTCTTACTGTTGAGACCTTGCCAAGAATTTCTGCTGACATATCACACCTCGGTATAGTGTATGGGTATACAGTGTAGCTTTGTAGGAAGTGCTTGTGTAGCTGTAAGCGTTTTACGTGGCGATTTCCTGAAGATTGAAAAAATTGCGCACGATGTCTACATTTATTTCACTATATTTTAATAGGTGGAGTTCAAATGGATAAACAACAAGTCGATGAAGCAAGATTCATTGCAGAAATGACTAGATGGCATATTACCGGAAGGACACTGATCAATCTGCCCAGGATCGAATGGCGCAGTGGCAAGTTAAGGATCAGTTTAATCAGTATTGATAATGGAACTCTATTTGAGTTGAAGAGGCGATTTGAGAGCTATCAGCAGTTGCTAAATTGGTATGGCACAGTCCTCGATAAACTAGGCTGATTGGTCATCGATTTTGTATACATAGTGTTAATTTTCACTAGGCTAGTGACAAGCCCATCAGATTTGTCTAAGTTAGATACAGGAACAGTACTTTGTCTCTGATTTAGAGCAAAAGACGCACTTTAATAGACATTAAAGTGCAAGAAGCAAATTTTATAGAAAGCACGATGCGTCTATTAGATTAGAAGACGCCTAAGCAATAGTGGGCTGCAAATTCTATTGGTAGATTGGATCTAGCAGTGAGTAAAAAACTTTACATAGTCGGAAATGGTTTTGATTTATGGCATGATTTGCCAACTAGCTATTGGGACTTCTCAAAATTTGCATACGAGTTGCTTTCTGAAATTGAGAATTACTATGCTCTGGATTTTAATCAGTACAACCCATGGCATGATTTCGAAAATGCACTTGGTGATTTTGACCCTGATGCTTTCTTTGATAGTTACAATGAGATAGATGTCAGTGCCGATAATTTTAGACCTAGCTTTATATATGGTCTTGAAGATGAAATAACCGAACAAACCAATACACATGTTGACACTATCAGGGAAGCCTTTACTGACTGGATCAATCAGATTGATGTAAGCAAAGCTATTGCGAAATTGAAGTTTCCCGAATACTCATTGTTTATGTCGTTCAACTACACATCGACTTTGCAGACCGTTTACGGCATCGATGGCAATCGAATATTACATATTCATGGAAATTCAGAGAAACTTGATGAACTGGTTTTTGGTCATGGTGAAGAAATTCATGAGAATCCGGCGTATGACGAAGATGGCGAGCCAACTGGTGACATGTTTTCGGATGCTAGGGGCAATGCCAGATACCCACTTTATGCCCTCAAGAAACCTGTGGACGAAGTATTAGCTAGGCATGAGGATTACTTTGATAAGTTACATAATATTGAAAACATAATAGTTATTGGTCACTCGCTGAATAAAATTGATCACCCATATTTCAGGAAGATCAATCAAGTTGCTTCTAATGCCTATTGGACTGTGGTCTATTACCCTGAGGAGCTAGAAAGTGGTTTTATTCAAAGTTTGATTGATTGCGGAGTAAATCCTGAGCACATCCAATGCTATGAGTACGATATTTGGATTTCCCAAATTACGACTGACTTGGAAGGTGCTGAGACAACGCATATGCATTCTATCGTGTGTTGAAGTGCAAACAGGGTCTTGATTATAACAGCTCCACTATTCAGTCGATGATAGTGGTCAGAACGAAAGCAGAGTTTCGTAGATTAGGAGCAATTTAGTTGGTAAGGGAAAACAAACAACTGTTACTGGCGGAGGTTCTTCGGGAGTTTGAAATAAATGGGACAGTTTTTACAGCTGAAATGATTGCTGCAAGAACTACATACAACAAGAATTCGGTACATAAATATATCACTGAAAAACTATTAGATAAGTATGTATTTCAGTCAGGCGGTAGAAGCACGTATCGTTGCGATGGGGTAGCGTCGCTTTCAAATGACGAATTTATTTCGGTAATGAGTCAATCTGCGAAAGCTAAAATTAAAACACCGGAGGAACAATTTCATGAAAAACTCATCGGACGCAGTTTAGATGCATTTACTCTTGCTTTAGAAGTTTACAACCGCCCGAGTATGAAGAATAGGGTTGAAGCGTTTGCAATAATGATGGTCAACGCTTGGGAGTTGTTACTTAAAGCTGAGATACTAAAAGTTGATGGGTACGAGAGGATTTTCTACGACGGTGACAAGAGTATATCTATCACTGATGCTATCAAACGTCGATTACAGCAAAAAGACCCTGTTCGAATAAACTTAGAAACCTTAATTGACCTTAGAGACCAAGCAGTTCACCTTCTAATACCAGAATTACAGCCGCAATTATCAAGACTGTTTCAAGCAACAGTTTTGAACTACCAAACGCGTTATAGAAATGAAATGGGAAATGCTCCACTTTCAGGGCAGAGTGTAGGTATGTTGAGCTTAGTTATTGATGGTCCGCCCCCAGAAATAACCCTAATTCAAAAGCTATATGGCAAACATGCAGCTACTTCAGTCGCCAAATTTATTAAGCATTTTGAAGATATCTCTAAAGAGGTTGATTCGACAGAGTTCTCAATACCAATCGACTATCGCCTTGCCTTAGTTAAAAGGGAGCATGAAAGTGATTTATCATTGAGCATTGGAGAGGTCGGAAAAGACGCAATTATTATAACAAAAACTAAAGATCCGGATGTTTCGCACCCATATCACATGAATACAGCAATTGCAGAAATTAATCGAAGGCAGATATCGGTTGTCATCAAAAGTGGGGCATTTCAGGCTGTACTTAGTAAGCATGGACTAAACAGTCAAAACAAATCGGATATGCGTTATGTAATTGACGGTAGGCCAAGGTACTCAGAGAAGTTTGTGAGCTGGTTTGTGAAAAACTTGCAACAACCAAATTGGCTTGATACTTCAATGCAATTTCGTAGAAATGAATTGAAGAAAAGAAGTAGCCGGATTTCACAAGAACGTGGAATGACTTAATAATTTTTTGGTGGCAGGACGTCCATTCTTTTTATTAACCTTTTGGCAGGATATTTTAGGAGTTTTATGTTTGTATTCAAGTTAAAGGTGGGTGGAAGTGAGTTCTACAAACTAGAGGAAAATATCTTCACAAAGCTAACAGGAAAAAAATCACCTTATTATCTTGAGCATCATAATACAGTGAAACATCACGCAGTGTGTCCAGCTTGTAATAACCCCTTACTGGTAATTAACCTGCATGTTGATAGGGAATATGATGATGAAGTGGGTAAATCGAAGAGATCTGCTCTTCACGCAAGGCATGTTAAGTACTCAGTTGATAATCTTGCAGATTACAATGAAGAGGCATATTTAGAATGCCCTTACGCGAATCCTAGTTCGAGTCTATCCCGCACTAAAAGGAAGCCTGGCACTACGTCTGACGAAATTCTAGAATTGATCCGGTATTATCCTGATGCTATTTCTCTGGTACTGACAAAATCACTAGGTGTTATCTTTGAAGTTGACTTGTTTGAATCAATGCTAAGGATCTTTAAAAAAGAAGAGGGGCATCTTTTCAGATTCGTAAATAAGTATAATCTAGCATATTCATTTGCATACATGTCAGGTAGGCAAAGTATGTGGCAGCAAAAAATAGATATCAGGAACAGTGATTTTGGGCGTGATATTGCTGATGCAGTTAAGATAAAATCATTGTGGACATGGGTTAACAAAAAAGGTGAAATAGTTAGGAAACAAGGTGTTAGTTCTATCATAAAAACAGAGTTTTACTTCACAGATATTTTAGTCACAGATGTTGACGGTATCAAGAGGCTGCAATTTGATTTCGTAATAGAGCAGGATAATCAAGTTGAGCAGATTGAACTGTATCGTAGAACTATTCCGTTTGATGACTTTTTCTATTACAACCTCATAAATAAGCGACAGAGATTTATTGATGTTGTTAAAAAGCTAAAACTGTAATATGTAATATATTTTTTAGGTTTTTGAAGGTTATAATTTTATTCTTCCAAGCTTATTCTGCCACTTCTAATTGAAATGATGAAATACACCATTTTAGATATGGGTATTTTGGCAAAGCAGAACAGCATGACGGTCATCAGTATCCAGCAATCTGTATCGCCGGAAAAAGGACGCATTCTAAGAACGGTTCCACAGGACACTATAGATACTTTCTAATTTGTAAAAACAGGTTTGGAAGGATAATATTCTAACTAAAATCTAATCTGACAGACACCATGAAAAACTGGTAACTGTCAGATCAAGTCTGA
>NZ_LZEJ01000034.1:0-51797 GCF_001704375.1 Alishewanella sp. HH-ZS
GTGATCCCGCCTCCTACTCGATTCTGAAATATACCGCTACCTTATTAGCTTGAGTATAAATAACGCTACTTTTGATAGCCTTTGGTTATAACTGAGCGCAAATTGCTATTTCCGCTTTGCCGCGCTGCTGGGTAAGCTGTCAGTCTGATAATAAAGGCTGCAACCCGAGGCGACTGTGCAGTATCTGCCACTTTTTGTAAAACTAACCGATAAACCGGTGCTGATTGTCGGCGGCGGCAGTGTGGCGCTGCGCAAAGCCGGTACCTTATTGAGCGCCGGCGCCCGCTTAACCGTGGTAGCGCCGGATTTTGCGCCGGAATTTCTTCAGTGGCAGCAACAGGGCAAAGCCGAGTTGTTACCCGGTTTTTTTACTCCTCAGCTGCTGGATGGCAAGTTGCTGGTGATTGCCGCCACCGATAATGACGAGGTGAATGCTGCGGTTTACCAAGCAGCGACAGAGCGCAATATGCTGGTTAACACCGTTGATGATCAGCCAAAGTGTGGCTTTATTTTTCCATCGATTATTGATCGCAACCCGATCTTAATTGCCATTTCCAGCTTTGGTACCGCCCCGGTATTAGCCCGTCGGTTAAGGGAAAAGTTAGAAACGCTGTTACCACAACATCTGGGGCCACTGGCGGAATTGGTTGGTCGTTTTCGTGACCAGGTCAAAGCGAAATTTCAGGGTTTTGCGGCGCGGCGTCAGTTCTGGGAGCGGGTATTTGACTCAGATGTGGTAAGACAACTGGAGGCGAACCGGCCACAGCAAGCGGAGCAACAGTTAGCAGAGATGCTGCAGAGTGAACAACCACGGCAGGGCGAAGTATGGATTGTCGGTGCCGGCCCGGGCGATCCGGAGTTATTAACGTTAAAAGCCTTACAACTGATGCAGCAAGCCGATGTAGTGGTTTACGATTATCTGGTGTCGCCACAGATTATGGAGCTGGTACGCCGTGATGCGGAGCGGATTTGTGTTGGCAAAAAAGCCGGTGCGCACTCGGTGCCACAGCAGGATACCAATGCGCTGCTGGTACAACTGGCGAAACAAGGTAACAAAGTCTGTCGCCTAAAAGGCGGTGACCCCTTTATTTTTGGCCGCGGTGGCGAGGAAATTGAAGCCCTGTTGCCAGAGCAGATCCCGTTTCAGGTGGTGCCGGGTATTACTGCCGCAGCCGGTTGCGCCGCCTATGCCGGTATTCCGTTAACCCATCGGGATTATGCGCAAAGTGTGCAGTTTGTGACCGGCCATTGTCGTAAAGCCGGCGATGAGCCAGACTGGTACAGTATGAGCCGGCCACATCAGACGCTGGCGATTTATATGGGTATTCTAAAAGCAGCGGATATCCAACAGCAGCTTGTTAGTTTTGGCCGGGATCCGGCAACGCCGCTGGCGATTATTGAAAATGGTACCCGTCGTGAACAACGGGTGATCACCGGCACCTTGTCTGAATTAGCCCAATTGGTCGAGCAGCAACAGGTGGTTTCACCAGCCTTATTAGTGATCGGCGAAGTGGTAGCGTTACAATCGCAGTTGCATTGGTTTGGGCAAAGACCTGCGGCGGCAGTCTTTGCCCAGCCGTTAACCCGGCTGGCTTAAGTGGCTGATCTTTCTCGGGGATGCTGATACAGTAACCAAAATTCCAAAGGCAGGCGGTATGACAGAAAGCAACAAAGCGAGTCACATTCAATGGCAGCCGTATCAGATTGATGCGGCGGCCCGTGCCCGGCTAAAGGGCCATCAAAGTACAGTATTATGGTTTACCGGTTTAAGTGGTTCGGGTAAATCGACCGTTGCCAATGCCCTTGAACAAGCTTTACTGGCGCGTGGTGTGCACACCTATTTGCTGGACGGAGATAATGTCCGGCATGGTTTATGTGCAGATTTAGGCTTTAGCGCAGCCGATCGCAGTGAAAATTTACGCCGGGTTGCTGCTGTCGCTGACTTAATGGTCGACGCCGGTTTAGTCGTACTAAGCGCCTTTATTTCGCCGTTGCGCGAGCAGCGTGAGCGGGTAAAACAGATGTTGCCGCCGGGGAAATTTCTGGAAATTTATATCGCCACGCCGCTTGAAGAGTGTGAAAAGCGTGATGTTAAAGGCTTATATAAAAAAGCCCGCGCCGGCGAAATTCAGCAATTCACCGGTATCTCGGATCCCTACGAGGCGCCAGAGGCTGCCGATTTAGTGCTGAATACTGC
This sequence comes from Alishewanella sp. HH-ZS, assembly GCF_001704375.1. NCBI lineage: Bacteria > Pseudomonadati > Pseudomonadota > Gammaproteobacteria > Alteromonadales > Alteromonadaceae > Alishewanella > Alishewanella sp. HH-ZS. The sequence goes on from NZ_LZEJ01000034.1 coordinate 2,198, forward strand.
AGAATTCTCATTAGAGCAAAGTGTACAACTCTTGCTCGACTTACTGGTTGCGAGGGCGATCATCCCGGCACCAGCTAAATAACGGAAAAGTCTATGTCTTATCTGCAACAGGTTATTGATATTGCTGAACAAGCCGGCCAGGCAATCTTAGAGATTTATCAGCAGGATAGCAGTCAGTTTAATGTTACTGACAAAGCCGATACTTCACCGCTGACGGCCGCCGATCTGGCGGCGCACAAGCTGATTGTTGATGCCCTGACGGCGCTGACGCCGGATATTCCCATTTTATCGGAAGAAGCCGCCAATATTAGCTGGGCAGTACGGCAACACTGGCAACGTTACTGGCTGGTCGACCCGTTGGATGGCACTAAGGAATTTATCAAACGCAATGGTGAATTTACCGTCAATATCGCGTTGATCGAGCAAGGTGAGCCGGTTCTGGGTGTGGTGCATGCGCCAGTGCTGGCAAAAACCTATTATGCGGCCAGAGGTCAGGGCGCTTGGCTAAAAACCGCAGCCGGTAGCCAGTCAATTCAGGTTAGTCAAACTTCCGATCGGGTTCGGGTGGTTGGCAGTCGTAGCCACCCCAGCCCGGATTTAGCGGGCTATCTAGCACAATTCCCGCAGCATCAGATGGTTGCAGTAGGCAGTTCTTTGAAGTTCTGTCTCGTCGCCGAAGGGGTGGCCGATGTTTATCCACGCTTTGGCCCGACGATGCAGTGGGACACGGCTGCCGGTCATATCGTGGCATTAGAGGCCGGCGCAACCGTACAATTTGACGGCATCAGCGGCCCGGTTTACCATCGCGAACAACTACTGAATCCGAATTTTATAGTCTCGGCGCTAAGAGCGGGCTAAACTACATTCATCAACAGGGTGAATTATGCGTTTAGATAAGTTTATTTGTGATTGCACCGGTCTGACCCGTTCGCAGGCCGGCAAAAGTATCCGTCAGGGTTTAGTCAGTATTAATGGTGAGCCGGTTAAGCAAGCTGCCCGTCAGGTCAGTGTAACTGATCAGGTGGAGCTCGACGGTGAGCCACTACAGCTGATCGGCCCACGCTATATTATGTTGCATAAGCCTGCCGGCTATGTCTGCGCCAATGATGACCCCGAACACCCTATTGTTTTTACCTTGCTGGATGAACCGCTGGTTGAACGTTTACATACCGTTGGCCGGCTGGATTTGGATACTACAGGTTTGCTGCTATTGACTGACGATGGTCAGTGGTCACATCGCTTAAGCTCACCAAAACACCATGTCGCCAAAACCTACCGGGTTTGGACTGCAGATCCTATCCCAGCTGACGCCATTGCCCAATTTGCAACTGGTGTAATGCTTCGTGGCGAAAAAGAGCCAACCAAGCCAGCACAATTAGAGCTAGTGGCAACGCATGAAGCACTGCTCACCATTCACGAAGGCCGCTACCATCAGGTAAAACGGATGTTTGCTGCTATTGGTAATAAAGTCGAGCGACTCCATCGCGAGCGGATTGGTGCTTTACAGCTGCCGGCAGACTTGGCTGAGGGCGAGTATCGTCATCTAACAGTGGAAGAAATTAGTCTTTTAGTCTAAAAGTAATTTACGCTGTTGCGTATCGCAGTTTCTGTGTTGTGTTTTATACAGTTAAGCTGCTGACTAAAAACAATAAACAAAGAGGGATATTATGAATTTTATTCTGTTTCTGATTATCGGTGCGGTCGCTGGCTGGTTAGCCGGCAATATTATGAAAGGCCGTGGCTTTGGTGTGCTGGGTAATATCGTAGTCGGGATCGTCGGCTCCTTCCTGGGCGGTATGCTGTTTGGTGCCTTGGGGTTAAAAGCCTTTGGTTTGATTGGCTCACTGATTACCGCAACAGTGGGTGCTGTGGTGTTGCTATATCTGATTAGTCTGGTGAAAAAAGCCTAGAACAAATCCAGTGAACCGGGTTGCGGCTCAGGTTGTGACCCGGCATTAGCCTTCTGCTGTAAGCGCGCCCGGCGCTGCGCCAGCAGTTTTAAAATACGCGCCCGCTCTGCTGCCGGCTTCAGATGCCAGTTAAAGCGCTCTTCGCGCGAGCGCAGGCAGCCCTTGCAATAACCGCGTTGATTGCTCTCACACACCCCAATGCAGGGGTTCGGTAGCTCAAATAACTCAAGTTGGTCCACGGCCGTGGCGACCTGCTGTTTTACACCTGTACAGATACTCTAGCGGCTCACTGCCGGCGATACAAATTTTAATTATTTTCAGCAAAAGTCATTTTTTCAGCAAAAAGCGGTTGACTCCGGACAGATAGACGTCTATTAATATAGCCAATCTGCTTTTTGATTAAAGCAACAACAATTAACCGTAAGAGTTAGTGAGTATTAAATGCGTTTAGCAGCCGTTCTGAACATCATTGTCCTCGTAATCGTGGTGATTATTAATCTCCGCGGGGGCGGTGTATTGGAACGATAGCGCACACTAAGTCGACTTCCAGCAAAACCCCCGCTCCGCAAGGACCGGGGGTTTTGTCGTTTCAGGGCTGGTGAAAATTGATTCGGGCAACAAGCAAAAAGGGCAACAGCAAATGAAAGGCGCAGAATTGGTATTAAAGGTATTACAGCAGCAGGGGGTAGACACCATCTTTGGTTACCCGGGCGGCGCTATTATGCCAATTTACGATGCGATTTATCACAGCACCGTTAAACACTATTTGTGCCGGCATGAACAGGGCGGCGCCTTTTCGGCTATCGGCTATGCCCGCGCTTCTGGCAAGGTTGGCGTCTGTTTAGCGACATCTGGCCCTGGCGCCACTAACCTGATTACCTCGCTGGCTGATGCCCTGCTGGACTCGGTACCGCTGGTCGCCATTACCGGTCAGGTATCACAAGCGGTGATGGGGACCGATGCCTTTCAGGAAGTCGATGTTTTAGGCTTATCGTTGGGCGTAACCAAACACAGCTTTATGGTCCGCGATGTCAATGAGCTGGCGCATACGTTACAGGAAGCCTTCCGGCTGGCACAAAGTGGCCGCCCCGGCCCGGTTTTAGTCGATATTCCAAAAGATATTCAACTGGCTGAGGTCAGTGAGCCCGAGTGGCCAACGCTGCCAACTGCCCGCTTAGCGACCTCACTGGCTAATGCGGCCAAAGCGCGGCAGCTGATCGCGCAGGCGAAAAAGCCGATTGCCTATATCGGTGGTGGTGTGCAGATGGCGGATGCGCTGCCACAGTTACAGGCTTTTCTGGCCGAAAGTGAGATGCCATCAGTCACGACGTTAAAAGGCATGGGCTCGGTGGCCCGGGCTAACCCGCACTATCTGGGCATGCTGGGGATGCATGGCACCCAGGCCGCTAATTTGGCGGTGCAGCAATCTGACTTACTGATCTGTTTGGGGGCACGCTTTGATGACCGGGTAACCGGTAAGCTGGATAAGTTTGCGCCGCACGCCAAAGTGATTCATGTGGATATCGATCCGGCAGAAATTAATAAGGTGCGCTTTGCAGACTGTGCCTTGCTGGGCGATATGAAGCAAATTCTGCCGGCGATCAGTACCGCCACCCAATGTGCTGACTGGCTGACGCATTGTCAGCAATTAAAGCAGCAATATGGCTGGCGCTATGATCATCCGGGTGAACGAATTTTTGCTCCTCTTATGCTGAAACAACTGAGTGAACGGATGCCGGATAACAGCGTGGTGTGCTGCGATGTAGGCCAGCATCAGATGTGGGTGGCGCAGCATATGCGTTTTAATAGCCCGCGCAATCATTTATCCAGCGGCGGCTTAGGCACCATGGGCTTTGGTTTACCGGCGGCAATTGGTGCCAAGCTGGCACGGCCACAGGGCACGGTTATCGCCGTCAGTGGCGATGGCTCCTTTATGATGAACGTGCAGGAGCTGGGTACTATCAAGCGCTTCCGGCTGCCGGTGAAGATCGTCATTATCGATAACCAACGGCTGGGCATGGTGAAGCAGTGGCAGCAACTGTTCTTTAATGAACGCTATAGCGAAACCGATTTATCGGATAACCCGGATTTTGTGGCGCTGGCAGCGGCCTTCGCCATTCCCGGCCATACCATTACCCGCAAAGATGAAGTGGCAAGCGCGCTGGAAGCGATGTTTAGCTGGCCGGGGCCCTATTTATTACACGTACGGATCGATGAAAAAGACAACGTCTGGCCTTTAGTACCGCCAGGTGCCGCGAACGAAGATATGCTGACGGAGACGAACTGATGCAACATACCCTGAATATCACCACCCGCAATGAAGCCAGCGTGGTAGAGCGTTTACTGCAGGTAACCCGTTATCGTGGTTATCAGCTGGCTGGCCTGGCGATGACCCCGCTAACTGACCGGGCCGGTTTACAAATTACCCTGACAGTGCAAAGTGAGAAACCCATTACGCTACTGACCAGTCAGCTGGTGAAGTTATATGACGTACAGCAGCTGGAATTGGCTTCGGCTGATGTTGCTGTGCTGCGTGCCTAATCGTGCTTAATTGACTTACGTTTTTTACAGGATAACAAGATGCCAAAACTCAGATCCGCTACCGTCACCGAAGGCCGTAATATGGCGGGCGCCCGTGCCTTATGGCGGGCCACCGGTGTAAAAGATACCGACTTCGGCAAGCCGATAGTGGCGGTGGTTAACTCCTTTGTCGAATTTGTTCCCGGCCATGTGCATTTGCGCGACCTCGGTAAGCTGGTAGCCGCCAGCATTGTTGAAGCCGGCGGTATCGCTAAAGAATTTAATACCATCGCGGTTGATGATGGCATTGCCATGGGGCATGGCGGTATGCTGTACAGCCTGCCGTCGCGGGAGCTGATCGCGGACTCGGTAGAATATATGGTGAATGCCCACTGTGCCGATGCCATGGTCTGTATCTCGAACTGTGACAAGATCACCCCGGGTATGCTGATGGCCGCGCTGCGGTTAAATATTCCGGTGATCTTTGTTTCCGGCGGGCCAATGGAAGCCGGTAAAACCAAACTCTCGGATCAAATTATCAAGCTGGATCTGGTTGATGCCATGGTATCGGCGGCCGATCCCAAGGTCAGCGATGCCCAAAGCGAGCAAATTGAAAAGAGTGCCTGCCCAACCTGCGGCAGCTGCTCAGGGATGTTTACCGCCAACTCGATGAACTGTCTGGTGGAAGCATTGGGCCTGGCGCAGCCGGGCAATGGCTCTTTACTGGCAACCCATGCCGATCGCAAAGAATTATTTGTGCAAGCCGGTTTCCGGGTTATGGAGCTGTGTAAGCGTTGGTACCAAGACGATGATGTTACGGCCCTACCGCGTAGCATTGCCAATAAGGTTGCCTTTGAAAACGCCATGATGCTGGATATCGCGATGGGCGGTTCAACCAATACGGTGTTGCATTTACTGGCTGCCGCTATTGAAGCCGAAGTGGACTTTACCATGGCTGATATCGACCGCTTATCGCGTATCGTGCCGCACCTGAGTAAGGTGGCGCCCTCTACCCAGAAATATCATATGGAAGATGTGCATCGTGCCGGTGGCGTGATTGCGATCCTGGCGGAGCTGAACCGCGCCGGTTTACTGAACCCCAATACGCCGCATGTTGCCGGTAGCTCACTGGCTGAGGTGTTGGCGAAGTGGGATATTAAAACCACTACCGATCAACAAGTAAAACAGTTTTACCTGGCCGGTCCGGCCGGGATCCGCACCACTCAGGCGTTTTCGCAAAATTGCCGTTACCCGTCATTAGATGATGATCGGGCGGAGGGGTGCATTCGTGATAAGGCGCATGCCTATTCGCAGGATGGGGGGTTAGCCGTACTGTTTGGTAACCTGGCGCCAAAGGGGTGTATCGTTAAAACTGCCGGTGTCGAGCCGGAAAACCTGGTATTTAGTGGCCGGGCGCGGGTATTTGAAAGTCAGGATGACGCTGTTGCCGCCATTCTGGGCGGCAAGGTCGTGGCCGGTGATGCCGTTATTATCCGCTACGAGGGGCCGAAAGGCGGTCCGGGGATGCAGGAAATGTTGTATCCAACCAGTTATTTAAAATCGATGGGGCTGGGCAAAGCCTGTGCGCTGATCACTGACGGTCGTTTCTCGGGTGGTACCTCAGGCTTATCGATTGGTCATGTGTCACCGGAAGCCGCCAGCGGCGGCGCTATCGCGCTGGTCGAAGAGGGTGATCGGATAGAGATTGATATTCCCAACCGCAAAATTGCCATTGCCGTCAGTGACGAGGTGCTGGCCAGTCGCCGCGCCGCGATGCAAGCCAAGGGCAGTAAAGCCTGGAAACCGGAAAACCGCCAGCGTGTGGTCAGCGCCGCGTTAAAGGCTTATGCGTTATTAGCCAGCAGTGCCGACCAGGGTGCGGTACGCGATCTGTCAAAACTGGAGCAGTAATGGATAATCTGGCACGGGCAGCAACCGACTGCAGCGATGCTGAGGTGATGCAGCACTATCTGCGGGAAATTCTGTTGTCGCCGGTGTATCAGGCGGCGGTAGAAACGCCGCTGGATGAAATGCATAAGTTAAGCGCCCGCCTTGGGCAGCAGGTGTTGTTAAAGCGTGAGGATAAGCAGCCGGTTTATTCCTTTAAACTGCGCGGCGCCTTTCATAAACTGCATAAAGTGCAGCAACAGCAGCCTGATGCCGAAGTGATTTGCGCGTCGGCCGGTAACCATGCCCAGGGTGTGGCGATGTCCGCCGCGAAATTAGGTCTGGACGCAACCATAGTGATGCCGATCACTACGCCGGAAATTAAAGTAGCCGCAGTGCGGGCCTTGGGTGGCAAGGTGGTGCTACATGGTACCGCCTTTGATGAAGCCAACAGCTTTGCGATGCAAAAAGCGCAAACCGAAGGTGCCATCTATATTCCGCCCTTTGATGATGCAGATGTGATAGCCGGTCAGGGCACCGTGGCCAAGGAGCTGCTAAGCCAGCATAACCGCCTGGATGCCGTCTTTATTCCGGTGGGTGGTGGTGGCCTGATGGCGGGGATGGCGGTCTATATCAAAGCCATTCAGCCTCATGTCAAAGTCATTGGTGTAGAGCCGGAAGATGCCGCCTGCTTAAAGGCCGCCCTGGCAGCCGGTGAGCCGGTGACCTTGCCGCGGGTGGGATTATTTGCCGATGGGGTGGCAGTAAAGCGGATTGGCAGCGAAAACTTTAATCTGGCCAAACGGTTTTGCGATGAGGTGGTCACAGTAAGCAGCGATGAAATCTGTGCTGCGATCAAAGATATCTTTGATGATTTACGGGCCGTGGCCGAGCCGGCCGGTGCTTTGGCGCTGGCCGGGCTCAAGAAATACAGTCAGCTGTTAAAGAACAGCACCTTACCGCGGCCGCAGCATTATGCCGCTGTCCTTAGTGGCGCCAATCTTAACTTTGATACCCTGCGCTATGTCTCCGAGCGCTGTGAGCTGGGCGAGAAAAAAGAAGCGGTGTTTGCGGTAACCATCCCGGAGGAAAAAGGCAGTTTCCGCCGTTTTTGCCAAACCCTGGGTGGCCGCGCCATTACCGAATTTAACTACCGTTATGCCAGCGAGCACAAAGCGCAGATCTTTGTCGGCATTAAATTGCGCCATGGTGAGACTGAACTGAATACGGTAAAAAAGGCGCTGACCGAGGCCGGCTATCAGTATCTGGATCTGTCGGACGACGAGCTGGCCAAACTGCATGTACGGCATATGGTCGGTGGCATGCCACCACGTAAGCTACAAGAGCAGGTGTATCAGTTTAACTTCCCGGAATACCCGGGAGCACTGATGAATTTTCTGAATACGCTGGGTGAACACTGGAATATTACGTTGTTTCACTACCGCAACCATGGTGCCGCCACCGGCGACGTGCTGGCGGGTTTTGAAGTGGCAGAGCACAGTGCCATCGCCGGTTATCTGGATAATCTCGGTTATGAATACCGGCTGGTAACAGATAATAGTAGCTATCAGGCGTTTTTAACCGCTGCTCAGCCCTAGATCCCTTTAGTACAGCAGAGCACTGTATATAAATTGAACTAATCACTATTGTGTTAACCTAAGCGTGCAGTTAGACTGCGCGCGTTTTTATACAGGAGAGCAATAATGAGTAAGCAAGCGGCAACCGAGCATGGCCGCGGGGAAATTCGCGACAATGCGCTAAAAGCCTTAGTGACCAGTAAGCTGTTTCAACCCCGGGTGGTAAAAGCGAAAAAGGGCAAAGGCTCCTACAACAGAAAAGGGCGTAACTCGAAAGATTACGCCCTTGTTGTTTCTGCCCGCCTACATTAAAAACTAAACCTGGCCACATTGCTGAGTCGCAACGACGACCGAGTTTAGGGTTGCTTGTCAGTTATCTGCTCTGCAAAATATTGCTGCTGCAATTGTTGTACCTTGCCTTCTGTCACCAGTTTTTGCCAGGCGTTGCTTAGCGCTTGCTGCTGGCTGTCTGACCATCTTTTTTTACTAAAAGCAAAGTAAACCGGATTTTCATATAAGGTAAACAATGCCTTGTGTTGCAATGGATTAAGAGTATTATGCAAATAGAGCTGTTGCAAATTAAGCTGATCTTCCAACATATATTGCACCCGGCCGCTTAAAAACAGCTCCAGTTTTTGCTGATTAAGGGTAACAAAGACTAAGCGTTGGCGAAAAGCGGGCGCTGTCTCCAACGCTTGCTCAAAAGCTGCGCCATAGTAAATGCCCTGCATAGCGGCAATCAAATCTTTGCCATTAACTAAATCAGTTAGCGAGGTTTTATCCGGTGCCGGAACCTGGTTAGTGACCAGCTTTACCTGTTCTTGCTGGTGTGGGCCAATAAAATAGGCAAATTCTGCCCGTTGCTCGTTATAAGACACATTGCTCATCGCGTCTAGTTCACCACTGGCTAGCAACTGCATAGAGCGCCCCCAAGGGGTTTCTAAAAACTGACTGCTGCAGCCCAATTCTTTTGCCAGTGCTTGAAAAAGCTCAATATTGTAGCCGGTCCAGCTACCATCAGCCGCTTTAATAAAGCGTGGCGGAAAATGTTGTGCCTGCATAGTAAGCTGGCAAGCTTGCGATACCGGCATAAATAGCAGCAACAGCAGAGTGGTCAAAACGATTTTGAGCAATGCTTCAACCCCTATAATCTTATGGTATTGTCTGATGCAACGGACCATCGTGTTAGCCAGGCCTTGAGCTCATTTTCTTGCTGTATTCCAATCATTAAGCTAGCGCCATTTTTAAACCTGATTAGTAGCCCCTTTTTCCCCGACACGTTATAACAACGGTTGTGCGTTGTGCCGCGAATACCCCAGCCACCATAATCACCTAACGGCTGATAGGTCACGACATTGCAGTTTTGTATTTCATGCCACAGATGTTTACGCCAGCGCCAGAAAAAGGGAGTAAATCTAACAGCCAGACTATCTTGCTCAAGTCGAAGTTGTAAACTGGAAAAGTGCAATATAACTAAGAATGACAGCAGTAACAGGGTTAATATAATCAGTAGCAGATCCGGTGCCGGTTTATCGCCAAAGTGTTGCTGCAGAATGAGTTGTTGCCAGCTGCCATAAATAAAGAAAAGCGTGATAGCCAGACATAACCAATAGCTCCAGGTATAACGAAAACTCTGCTGTTCTTGGTAGGATTGCTCTGACATGTCTGTCTCTGAAAAAACGATATGTTAAAATGAGTTGAAAAATTACGATATAGGTTAATTAATGACTTGGCAAATATTAGTTGCCTCGGCCAATCCGGCCAAAATCCGGGCGGTTGAGCAGTGTTTTCAGGTGAATTTCCCTGAGCAAGCAATTGCGGTGCGCGGTATTAGCGTGCCGTCCGGTGTTGCTGAGCAGCCGCTAAGTAGCGAAGAAACTTATGCCGGAGCGAAAAACCGCTTAATGGCGTTAAAGCAGCAGGGCGCAGCCGATTTTTATGTAGCCATAGAGGCCGGTTTGGATGGTGAGATGACCTTTGCCTGGATGCTAATTGAACATCAGGGCAAGCTCGGCAAGGCGCGTTCGGCCAGTTTAATGTTACCCAAGGCAGCGCTGCAGGCGTTGGAGCAGGGCCAGGAGCTGGGCGATGTGATGGACGAGCTGTTTGGCACCCAGAATATTAAACAGGCTGGTGGCGCTATAGGTTTGTTAACCCAGAACCGGTTAAGTCGCAGTGGTGTTTATCAGCAGGCGTTGACGCTGGCATTAATCCCATTTTTAAATCCGGACTGGTTTTAAAAAACGAGGCTGTGACAGTGCCAAATGAAGCTGGCATCTGTCCGTCTGGGGGTTTTTCCCCAGTAAAGTAAGGGGTAAGCCTGATAGATCTGAAAAGTGCTTGGGGGCAAAGTGCAGTCAAGGTTGTGCACCAGACACAACATAGACTCAACCAGGAGAACCCTATGCTCTACCGTAAACTTACTAATACCTTACTTACTGTGGCCCTTGCCGGTTTTTCATTGTCCAGTGCCGCTCAGGCGGTAATCGGCTCACAGCTCACAGAGAAATTGCAAACACTACCAGCTGCTGAACAGCTGATGGTTGTTGTGACATTCGACCAGCTGGACCCGCTTAGCACCGATCAGGTACAGCGATTGATGGATCTGGGCATTACCCAAGGTGTGCAATTTAAGTCTCTGCCGATGATTGGTGTGCTGGTGAATGCTGCACAAATCAACCAAATCAGTACGATGCCTGATGTCCGCTCAGTGTTTTTAAACCGGCAATTACAATATTTTAATGCCGAAGCGCGTGAGCTTACTGGCGTCGAGCGTGTACAATCGCAAGCTTATCGTGATCGTAATGGCCTGACCTATACCGGTAAAGGTGTAACGGTATTGGTACATGACTCGGGTATCGACGCTACTTTAGATGATTTGGCTTATGGCACTAAAGTCGTGCAAAACGCGCAAGCTTTAACCCATGCCCAGGCCTTACGCGTAACCGGCGTGTCTGGCACCTGGATTGAAAATCAGCTTAATACCGACCTCAACTCCGGGCATGGCACCCATGTTGCGGGGACTGTTGCTGGCTTTGGTAGTCACTCTGATGGTAAATATAAAGGGGCGGCAGTGCATGCGGATCTGGTTGGCTATGGCTCAGGTGGCGGTATTGCTATTCTGGATGCACTAGGTGGTTTTGACTATGCCATCACCCGTATGTTTGATTTTAGAAGCCCAATCCGAGTGATCACTAACTCTTGGGGAGGCAGCGGTAAATTTGAACCGGATAATCCAATTAATGTGGCCTCTTACAAAGCCTACAAAATGGGCATTTTAACCGTTTTTGCTGCGGGTAACTCCGGGCCGGGTGAAGATACACATAACCCTTATGCGCAAATTCCCTGGGGTATTTCGGTGGGTGCCGGCACCAAAAGTGGTGATTTAATTGGCTTCTCCTCGCGCGGTTCACGCTTTGAAACGGGTGATTTCACCATGCCGGATGGCTCTGCCTGGACCTACCGCAATGAAGTGACAGTGGTAGCCCCTGGGGTTGATATTATATCCAGCCGCGCTAAAACCAACCTCGTTGCTAATGGTGGCGATGCCGATGTTGGGGTTATCGAACCGGAATACTTACCCTTCTACACCATGATATCAGGTACCTCGATGGCTACTCCGCATGTTTCCGGAATTATCGCCATGATGTTAGAGGCAAATCCAAACCTGCAACCACTGGACGTGAAACGTATCCTGCAGGAAACTGCAACCAATATGCCGGGTTATGAGGCGTTTGAAGTCGGCGCCGGTTATGTTAATGCGCACGCTGCGATAGCTGCAGCACTTGGTGAAAAAGAAGGCTACCGTGCTACGGTGAATAATATCAATACCTTTAATGCTAATGCATTAATTCGTCCGGCCGGTGATGAGTTACCCTTTGAACTGTTCTTCTCGCCAATCGGCGAACCAGAAGAGTTTAGCTTTGAGGTGGCAGAGGGGGTAACCCGGATCCTAGCATCGGCTACGCCTTTGGCAAATACCGTAAAACTGAAATTGACCAGCCCAACTGGAGAAGTTTACTTTGGTAGCTTGTCAACGCCGGTGCTAAGCAATGTGACTAAAGTATCCGCGCCGGCAGTGCCAGGTACCTGGAAACTGTCCATCTTTGGCTTAACCTCTCTTGCTGGAGTCACACCTGATCCACTGGGTGTAACCAACGGGCCAGGTGCGCCAGAATTTGTATCCGGCGCCATCAGCTTTTTAGCCTCCGATGGCTACACGGGTTTAAATGATATTCAGGGACACCCAGCGGAAAATGCCATCCAATATGCCGTCAGTGAGCGCTTACTGGATAGCTTTAATAGCAAGGTATTCAGACCCGATCATGCGTTAAAACGCGGCGATTTGGCGAAGTATCTGGTGATGGGAGCTGCTGTCCGGCAATACCGGCCGCATTTAAATGAGCCAGTGGTTAACACCAGCGATAAGATTGCCGATGCGATCAGACCTTTCGTGGACGCAGTATTAGCAACAGGTGGCGCCCTTAAAGATCGCCAGCAACAGCAAAGTGCGGTGTTACCACTGCAAAATGGTAAGTTTAATGCTGCCGGCTCGGTAACTCGCGATGTGTTGGCTTATGCCATGGTGCAGTCACTTGGCTTGGAACAACAAGCGAGAAGCTTTACCGGCAACCTGACGGTTGACTATCGCGGTCAGCGAGTACCGGTCAGAGACAGCGCTCAGATCCCAGCAGCTATGCGTGGTCATGTGCAACTGGCGTTGGAACTGAGTTTGATGAACGTACGCTTTGCTGTTGAACAAGGCCCCTTTGATTTGGAGCCAAAACTGGTTGCTTACTTTGAACCTAACCGAGAGGTGAAGCGTGCTGAGTATGCGGTATCAGCCGGTGCGTTATCAGATTACTATCTATAAATCGCGCTAGTGTAAGTTAACGTTTACATAAAACAGGCAACTTGGGTTGCCTGTTTTTGTTTTGTGCAGTTAGAAAGCAAGGGCTAATGTGGCAAGTAGGGGTTATCCCCTATTCTATTCTCGAAATCATTACTGCAGTATGTTGTTTGTTAATTGACCAATGCTATGATGCTTGGCTAGCCGAATTTAGGATGGAGTGATTATGTTAAGAACGATGTTGATGGGCGCCGCCCTGTTGTTCACCAGTCTGGGGCTTAATGCTTCGACATTCCCGGTGCATATCAGTGGTAACACTGCCGAGACCACCATTACCCTGCCTGGTGGCTTCGAAGTGGATGTTACCCTGAAATTTGAAAATGTAATGGGGTTAAGTGCGAAAAACCTGAATATCAGCGGCTATCTGGCTGATCCTCTGTCGCTGGATGTGAAAAGCCGTTTACCGGATGCCTTAATAAAGCAGCAGGCTGCATTTCCTTTAGTTGTGCGTATTGACCCGCTGGCGAACAGTGGCTTTAGTTTTTCCGGCCCTATTACCATTGAGTTGCATACCCACAATCTGCAATACAGTGTGAATACGCCATTACGTCTGTATAAATCCCATGCAGGTGGTGCTTTTGAAGATATCACCATAGCCACTGGCGCAGGCAGTATTCGGGCCAGAGGTCAAATGGGTAATTTATCAGACTTTATTATTGTTGCGGATTTACGCCCGGTGACTCAGGTTGTGCAGCAAAAAGCACAAAAACTGGAAGCCATGCTGGATCAGTTTGCCAATCAGATTGCGCCCGAGTTACTGGTTGCTTTGCAACGCAGCATTGGCGCAGTGAGAACTGACGTCCTGGCGGGGCGTTATAAGGCCGCTTTAGCTGAGTTAAAGCAAACGCAGCTGTTAATCAGTAATGCCGGTGCCGGCGAGTTACCGGATGTGTGGCGCTCGGCCCGTGATATCGATAATGTGGCGGGTATGCTGGCTGCAGCGTCGGAAACCCTGGCCTATTCATTACGTTTAGCACTGTAATAAGCTATGCGAGCCCAACTGACCGTGATCACACCCCAGCGCGCCGCCGACCAATTTGTGTTGGCGGGGCACGCGGCCTACACCATAGGGCGCGCTGCGGATAATGATATTGTGATTGCGGAGCCCTCGGTATCCAGACAGCATGCGCAATTGCGCTGTACTGAACAACTGTGGATGCTGACTGATCTAAACAGCGTTAATGGGCTTCGCACTAATGGTTTACAGCAGCACAGCTGCCTGTTGGAAGATGGTAGCGTGGTGCTGGTCGGCAATGTGCCGGTACTGTTTCAGACTTTGGCAGAGCAGCAGTTGCAACAACAGCGCCAGTTAGAACAATGGCGTCGGCAGCAATTGCAAATGATAAAGCAGCAGGCTGATACGGCCTTGGTTACCGAAGTGAATCAACTGCTAAGCGATGCCTTAACACTTTGCCAGATGGAACGGGCTGCGGTGTTACTCGGTGAAGACGTGTTATCCTTGCGCCTAGCGTGTACCGCCGGAGTCAGTAAAAGCCATCTGGCCCAGCCAGGGTTTTTTGGCAGTTTAGGCGCAGTGCAAAGTGCGTTAAGCGGAGCCACTATTATCGCCAACGATATTTCACAGCATCAGGCTTTGTCGCAGCGCACCAGCGTAAAATTTAAGCGCTTATCAGCAATTGCCTGTTTTCCGTTGCGGCTCCAACAGCAGGTGGTGGGCGTGTTTTATATTGATAGCCAGCAGCCGTGTAAGTTTTTGTCACAATTAGACGTGGAGCTGTTACAGGCATTAGTAAATAATGTTGGTTTATGTGTGTTAAGCCAACAACTGCAACAGTCTCTGCAAAAAATCACCGTAAATAGTCGGCAAGCCACCTAAAAAGCATTAGTATTGAGCTCAGAGGACTGAGTTTTAAAGAGGCAAGCTGTTGAGCAGTGCTGATGACGTAACCCAAGTTCTATCTGCGATAAGTGGCCACTCGCCCGGTACTGTGCTGGTCGAGCGCTTTCGCTTGGTCAAATTATTGGGCAATGGCAGTTATGGCAGCGTCTTTCTGGCCGACGACATGCACCTGCACTGCCAGGTTGCGCTAAAAATTTTACGCGCTGATTTATTACAGACACCAGACGCCACCGACAAGGTGCGCCAGGAAATTCTGGTAGCCCGTACCATTTCCCACCCCAATGTTATTCGGGTACATGATTTTTATCTGTCTGCGGAGCATGCCTTTTTTACCATGGATTATATCGATGGTTGCACTATGGCGTCGCTGCAACTTGATAACTTAGAAACTAGTACTGAGATAGTGACGCAGCTGGGTATCCAACTGATTGCCGCAACAGAGGCTGTTCATCAGCAGGGGATTTTGCATTGCGATATTTCCCCACACAATATTTTGGTGGCTGCGGATAATCGCTTGTATTTAACCGATCTGGGCTTAGCCAGTGCCATGCAAGATGTGACGCATCAGAGTTGTACACCCGCATATAGTGCACCTGAGGTTCTTCAAACCGCGGCTCACAGCCAGGCATCGGATTATTATGCTGTAGCCAGCACCCTCTACCAGTTGATTACTGGCACTTTACCCTTTGCACATACAAGCCTTGCCGAGCAATTAAGTGCTAAGCTGCGTCAACAACCGGATTTAACCGTTATTAAGCGCCACTTTCCGCAATGGCTAACGTTTTTCAGCGAAAATCTGGCGGCTTATCCGCAGCACAGGTCGCGTGATGCCGCACGGTTAAAACAGCTCTGGTTACAAGCGCCGCAGCCGATACGTAAACGTATGCAAGGTTTGGGATTAATGCTGGGGGCGGGCTCGCTAGCGCTGCTGTCCACGTTTTGGCTCTGGTATGTACAGCGTGAGACGATGGATGACAACACCCAAACACAAACCCTGACTTTGCCGCTAACGATGGCGGTAATGCCCATTTATCCGGCTTTGGAAAATACCCAGCAGCGTGCTTTGATCGAGTTGGTGCAACAAGTGCTGGGAGAGGCGCTGCGTTCCAGTAATGTCCGCATTATTCCACTTCAACGGGTTGCGACCACTCTGGAGCATTTGGGGTTTACACACCCCTTAACCGAGCGACAACTGCGTGACTTGGGGAATTTACTGGGGGCGGATGTACTATTATCGCAGCAACTGACTTTGCTTGAACGTAAAGTTGATCTTGCCTTCACAGTAACCGAACTTAGGCAACCCTTACTACCTGTACTTTGGTCTCAACGGCAGACAGTAGAAAAGGATAGTTTGTCGGCAGTGGTTAGCGCAAACATGGACCAGCTGTTACAGATGTTGAGGTCACATGAAGCTCCAGGTCTGGCGACGGCAACGCCGCTTCCAGCTGCGGCACAGCCGCTATATCAGCAAGTGGTGCTGGCTCGTACTCAGCAAGATGAAGCGGCATTTTTGGCAGGAGTCAGCCGCTTGCAGCAGAGCTTTCCGCAGCTGGCGGTGGGTTACCTGATGGCGGCCGACTGGCACCAACAACGGCAAAACTGGTTGCAGGCGGAACAGGCTTATGCGCAGGCTGTACAGTTTGCAGCAGCCAACAGCTATGACTATTTACTGGCCGCTGCCCGCTTAGCCGTGCTGCAAGAGCGTTACACCGAGGCTGATAACCACTATCAACGGCTATTAGCTGCCAAGCCCTTTGATACCAGTCTGACATTGGAATATGTAGAACTATTAAGCAGCCAAAGCCGTTACGCTTTAGCCAGTGAACAATTACAGCGCTTGGCAACTACCGATAAAACCAATCCGGAAATTTTCCTCCAGCTGGGAAAACTGGCAATTCGCACCGGGGACATTAATCGGGCCGTAGACGAATATTTGTTGCAGGCGCAGGTACTTTATACCCGCTTAAAAGACAAAGCAGGGCTGGCTGACACCCTAAATGCTTTGGGGGTGGCGATGCAGCGCCAAGGGAAATTTGCTGAATCGGTCCCTCATTACCAGGAAGCACTGAGTTTATTTCAGCAGGTTGATTTGCTAAGCGGTATGGCCAAAGCCTCCTCAAATTTAGGTTTTGTATTGCTGGTTAGTGGGGATTATTCTCAGTCTCATGATGCACTGCTCCAAGCGATTCAATATTACCGGCAACTGCAAGATAATTATGGCCTTGCCGTTACAACCGATTACCTCGGGTTACTTGAAGAAGAGCTTGGGAACTATCGAAAGGCGCAAAACTTTTACAATGAAGCCTTTAGCATTCGAACTCGCTTGGATGATAGCTGGGAGCTAACCGATAGCCTGATTAATTTGGGCTATATTTATTTTGTGTTATCTGAGTTTGAGCAGTCGCAAGTGTATTTAAAACAAGCTGAACAAACGGCTGTCGTCAATAATGATGCGCTAAGCCTGATTAAAGTACGGCAAATCCTAGCGCAATTAAAAGTGCAGCAAGGCGAATGGGGCCAGGCTTTTCAGCTGTTTAAAATTTCCGGTGAGGATGCGGCAGCCATTGATCTTACGGAAGAGACCTTGATCGCAAAAGCGTTTCTGGCCAAATTGGCTGGATTGCATGGTAACTTTACCCAGGCAGAGCAGCAATTACTCAGCTTTATTGAGCAAGCGGAACAGCAGGCCAACCCCAGAGCAGCTGTTGAGTTTCGCTTATGGTTAGTCGAGTTGTATCAGCACAGTGCACAATACACCAAAGCCGCGCAACAGTTGGCAC
The DNA here is from genome assembly GCF_001704375.1 of Alishewanella sp. HH-ZS. Taxonomy (NCBI): domain Bacteria; kingdom Pseudomonadati; phylum Pseudomonadota; class Gammaproteobacteria; order Alteromonadales; family Alteromonadaceae; genus Alishewanella; species Alishewanella sp. HH-ZS. Next base: position 19,642 of record NZ_LZEJ01000034.1, read on the forward strand.
TACTAAAACAAGAGGAACGCTATCCCAGTAATAATGAGCAACGGCAAAGCCTGCGCTTGCTCAATATCTATCAGTTGATGGCGTCTGCTAACCTGAAGGCAGCAACAGAGCAGTTGCAGCAACTGCAACTGAATCTGCAACAACAGCCCTTGCCACGCTTGGATGTAAAAATGTTTCTTGTCACGCAGCAGTTAAACTTGCTGCAGGGCCAACCTATGACAGCACCTACAGCAGAACACGATGCGATTTTGCTTCACCACGTACCTGAACGTTTACTTTGGTTAGAGCTACAAGCACGGGTGGCTGCGGCATCAGGTGATCGTGAAAAGGTGACGCAGTTGTTGAATCAGGCGATACCGTTATTGCGGCGTGCAACCAGTTATTGGCGAAATTTTAGTTTTGAGTACTTACAACTTTGTCTAAATCAAGCGCGTTGCCAGGATCAAGCAATGAAAGTTTCAGATACGGCAGAGTTCAAACGCTTACTAAAAAACTTGCCTGATGAAGCCCAAGCGGCATTTATTGCGCGGGAAAATACGCCGCTAAGGTCTGCTGATGACCGATGACGACGCGCTGGCGCAACAGCTGGCAAAGTTGAGCTTACAACAACGACAACTACAATGGCAGTTGCAGCAAAATGCACAGCAAATGCAAAGCATTTTGCGGCGAGTATGGCAAATTAACGATAAAGCACAAAAGCGCATTGCCAATGACCTGCACGATGGTGTCGGTCAGTTGCTGACAGCTTTGGTGAATGAACTGAGTGTGGCGCCTGTTAGCGCCGGCCAGCAAAGGGCACTTGACTTGGCAAAGTTGGCGCTGCAGGATACCCGGCAGATTTCCCGATTGCTGCGGCCACCGGTTTTGGATGATTTAGGTTTGCCAGCAGCCCTGTCGTGGCTGGTACGGCAAATATCGGCCAGTTGCCCTGAACTGCAAATCCAATTACAGCTGGATCAAACAATACAACTTGCTGAAGAGCTGCAGGTTATGGTATTTCGGGTCTGTCAGGAAGCCTTAACCAATATCGTTAAATATGCAAAGGCAACCTCTGCCAGTATTGAGTTGCGTATGCAACCAGACCACTTAACCCTGACGATAGTCGATAATGGCATAGGCTTTGAACTTAACGCCCAGTCACAGCAGGGGGTTGGTCTGTGCAGTATGCAAGATCGGGCGTACTCGTTTGGTGGTCGCTGTTTAATTGAATCTGCAGTCAATCAGGGCTGTAAAATCATACTGAGTGTACCAATGCAGGAGGTAAGATGATTACAGTGGTCGTGGCTGATGATCATGACATTGTACGACAAGGCTTAGTCAGCATTATTGAGCAAGCAGAGGATTGCGAGGTTATTGGTCAGGCATCAGATGGTGTTGAAGCTCTGGCATTGTTGGAAAAGCTGTCGCCCAAAGTACTGGTCGTTGATATTAGTATGCCCAGACTAAATGGTCTTGAAGTCGTTCGGCAGGCCAGTCAGCGCTTTAAATCGAGTCAGATCCTGGTGTTAACCATGCATGAAGAGGAAGAATATGTCGTGCATATGGTGCGGGCTGGTGCCAATGGCTATTTAGTGAAATCGACCGCCAGCCAGCACTTATTAAGTGCTATCCGTAATCTGGCGGCAGGTAAAACCTACTATGGGCAATTTGCCTCCCAGGTGTTAGCTGAGCAGTACCGCCGCCCGAACGAAAGCCTGAACGATCCTTATAAAAATCTGACAGATCGGGAGCGGGAAGTGTTTCATCTGGTGATAGCCGGTGCCTCAACCAAAGATATTGCCCGAACCTTAGATATCAGCGTGAAAACCGCTGAAAATCATCGTGGTAAAGTGCTGGAAAAACTCAATATGCACAATTCAGTTGAACTGGTGCGTTATGCTGCGAAAAAAGGCTTGCTAGATTAAAAAACCAAAGATAGGTAGAAAAGCCGCAGCGGCTAGGGGTTAGCCCCTATGGGTTTGCCTGTATAGCTGTGTAACTCTGACCAAGCTTGTTAATAGCAGTCCGAGGAACACATGAAAACAATCAAAACAACTTTTACTCTACTCTCACTCTCTTTGGCGCTGAGCCTGTCAGCAGGCAGCCTGAGTGCGAAAACCCTAGATCCACAATTATCCAATCTGCTGCAGCAAACTTCAGCGGATACGCTGCATCAGGTCATCATTACTTTCGACCAGCAAGGCGCCCCAACATCATCACAGTTGGAGATGTTAAATAACCTGGGTGTCAGCGGAGTAAGCCTGCGCAACCTGCCTATTGTTGGTGCCCTGGCCACAGCCGATCAGATTCAGCAAATTTATGCCCGTTCAGATGTACTGTCTGTCTGGCACAACGCTCCCTTAACACTGGAAAATAATGCTTCTACGGCCATTACCGGCGTGCAACAGCTGCGCGCCGACCAAAGCCTGCGCAGCAGTGGTGTTCCCTTTTCTGGTCGCGGTATTGGTGTAGTGGTGAATGACTCTGGCGTTGATGGTTCCCATGCCGATATTCGTTTCCCAAATCATGTTGTGCAGAACGTACTGGCACAAACCAATCTCAACAGTTTCTCGGGTGTGTTGCCTATCACCTACCGTGAAAATGTTGAAAATACCGATATTGCCGGGGGGCATGGCTCGCACGTGGCGGGTATCATTGGTGCCAACGGCGCCCAATCTTCTGGTAAGTATGCTGGCGTCGCGCCGGGCGCAAAAATTATTGGCTACGGTTCGGGCGCGGGTTTATTTATTCTGGATACTCTGGGTGGCTTTGATTATGCCTTAACCAACCAATTTACGTATAACATCCGGGTTATCTCCAACTCTTTTGGCAGTACCGGTGATGTAGGTACAGACTTCAACCCAGATCATCCCACTAACGTTGCTACCAAAGCGTTAACTGATAACGGTGTTATCGTAGTGTTTTCAGCCGGTAACTCCGGTTCGGGTGAGTCAACCATCACCGGTAACTTTAAAAAGGCACCTTGGGTAATTACTGTCGCCGCCGGTGATAAAACAGGCGCCCTGGCGAACTTTAGTTCACGGGGTACCAAAGGGAAAGGTGGCGAAGTGGTGATCAATGGTGAACGTTTCGAATGGATCGATGAGCCAACCATTACCGCGCCGGGTGTTGATGTGATCTCGGTTAGAGCCTCGTTATCCAGCCTTAGTGCGTTGAGCTTGGCAGATGACAGTGAGCAAATTGAAGCGCAACATCTACCCTATTATACCCTAAGCAGTGGTACTTCGATGTCTGCGCCTCATGTTTCTGGCGTTGTGGCGTTGATGTTAGAAGCCAACCCCAATCTGAACTGGCGTGAGGTAAAACAAATTTTACGCGATACCGCGACCAATATGTCTGGTCGGGAGTCGTGGGAAGTTGGTGCAGGCTATGTCAACGCGCATGCTGCGGTGCAGGCCGCCGTGGCGATGGATAAGCGCTTTGGCACCACAGTGAAGCAAAACAGACAGTTTAATGCTAAAGCATTAACCTCTATTGCTGAATCCAGGACCATACCGGTACGGTTTTCGCCTGTGGGTCAACCAGAAGTACAAACCTTTGAAGTGGGCCCGGATATTTCGCTAATCAGTGTGAAGGCACGAGTAAGTTCTAACTCTGTAGCACTGGTATTAGAGGACCCTGCCGGTAATCGCTATGGTTCAGGTATTGCATTACCTGTATTGGGTGAGAATATCGGTTTATCCGCACCGGGTATGGCGGGAACTTGGAAGCTCTATGCGCGTGGTGTTGGGGGTGTCAGTGGTGTAGCCTTGGATCCATTAGGTGCGACCAATGGCTACGGCGTACCAGGAACCGTTAATGCGCAACTCAAACTGGTCCGCACCGAAGGCTTTACAGGCTTGGGTGATGTAATTGGTCATCCGGCGCAGGGCTTTATTGAATATGCGGTAGCAGAACAGCTGATGGATGGTTTTAGTTTCGGCTTTGACCCGGATGCCATCGTTACCAAAGCGCAATTAGCCGATGCTATGGTGCTAGCTGGTGCTGTACGGCAGAGTAACAGTGGCGATAAGCTGGTGTTCTCGGATACGCAATCAAATAACGCTGCAGCAGCAAACGCCGTAGCCCGAAAAGGTGCTGCGTTAAAAGATCTGGAGTTTAGCCAGCAGCCTGTCGTCAAGCCAGTTTCTGCTACCCAGTTTGGTGTGAACGCTAAAGTGACGCGGGCAGAATTAGCATACTCCTTAGTCCAGACTCTGGCTAAACAAGGCGACGCCGCCAATTTTAATCCGGCAGCCAATGTAAGGGTGTTTGCGTTTAATCAATGGATAGATGTTGCAGACAGTAACCTGATCAAACCAGAGTTAAAAGGCTATGTACAAAAGGCGCTGGATTTAGGCTTAATGACCGTCCGCTTTAGCCTGACGCAGGGACCATTCGACGCCGAACCGGTAATTAGCGCGCACTTTGCCGCGAACGACCGGGTTAGCCGTGCCAGTATGGCAATGTCGTTAATGACATTACACCAACTGATGGCGCAATAAGTCTCCCGACCACCCACCCAGCGTCGCGGCTTTGCCGGCAGACGCTGGGTAACCTTGTTACACCGCTGTATGTAACCTTACTTCAACATTACCACGGGTGGCATTAGAATAAGGACATACCTTATGCGCAGCCGCGACCAGCTGTTCGGCAGTATCTTCAGCCAGTCCAGGCAGTGACACATATAAATCCACGTCCAAACCAAAGCCGCCCCCGATTTTACCAATGCCAACTTCAGCGCGAATAGCTGTATCGCCTGGCAAGCTTTGTTTCTGTTGTCCGGCAACAAATTTCAAGGCGCCAATAAAACAGGCGGCATAACCTGCGGCAAACAGTTGCTCAGGGTTAGTTGCATCGCCTTTACCGCCTAAAGCCTTAGGTGCAGCCAGTTTAGTTTGCAGTAATCCATCGTCTGACTTGGCTTCACCATCACGACCACCGGTTGCTGTTACGCTTGCTTTATACAGAATTTCCATGTTGATTGCCTCAGTTTGGTTGCTATTGACTACCTGGACATCTTAACTGCAGTTAATCTTGTATGCAAGATTATTGCGTAAAATATTATTGCTCGGAAGTTGCCTGCTTCCGCTATAATGCGAATGTAGTTTGCCAGGCAAAGTGGAGACGATGTTAAAGATGGCCAAAACACTACCCTTACCGCAACAATTGTGTTTTGCACTTTATAGTGCAAACAATGCCATGATGCGGCTGTACCGGCCGTTATTGCAGCCTTTTGATCTGACCTATCCGCAATATGTGGTGCTGTTGGCATTGTGGCAGCAGGATAATATCAGTCTGGGGCAGCTTGGTGCGGCGACACTGTTTGACTCGGGTACCCTAACGCCTTTGGTAAAGAAGCTGGAACAAAAAGGTTGGCTGCAGCGGGTGAGTGATGCCAGTGACGAGCGGGTGAAAAAGGTGCTGTTAACCGCGGCAGGTCGGGCTTTAGAAACTGAGGTCGCAACTGTGATGCCGGCTTTACGTTGCCAGGTGGCACTACCGGAAAGCCAGCTGCTGGCGCTACGTGAGCAGGCGCAGCAGTTGCTGCAACAGCTGCAGCAACTGGAGGCTTGTCGTTAGGGCTTTAGCTGTTCACATTAACCAGCAAGCGGCCCTGAATGTCTCCGGCCAGCAACGCCTGGGCTTGAGGTATGGCGTCTGCCAGACTGATTTCCTGACTGAGTAAGGTAAAGTCGTCTGTAGTTAATAACCCGGCCAGTTGTGCCCAGGCCGCCAGTCGTGGCGCCATCGGTTGCATCACGCTGTCGATACCACAAAGTGTAATACCACGCAGAATAAAGGGTGCTACCGAGGCCGGGAAATCCATCCCCTGTGCCAGACCACAGGCTGCCACCACACCACCATAACGGCTCTGAGCACAGGCATTTGCCAGCGTGTGGCTGCCGACTGAGTCTACGACACCAGCCCATTGTTCTTTAGCCAGAGGTTTGCCCGGAGCGGACAGGCTATCACGACTGATGATCTCAGCAGCACCAAGTTGGCGCAGATAGTCTGCGGCACTGGCTTTGCCCGTCGCCGCCGTAACCTGAAAGCCCAGTCGCGCTAACAGCAATACTGCAAAGCTACCGACGCCGCCGGTCGCGCCGGTGACCAGTACCGGGCCGGCTGAAGGGGTTAACTGATGTTTTAACAAAGCCTGTACGCACAGCATGGCAGTATAGCCGGCAGTTCCGATAATCATCGCTTGCCTGGCAGTCAGCGGTGCTGGTATTGGCTGTAACCAGGCGGCAGGCACAGCAGCACGTTGCGCCAGGCCACCCCAGTGCTTCTCGCCCACGCCCCAGCCGTTTAACAGCACCTGATCACCGGTTTTAAACGCCGGATTCTGGCTACTCAACACCGTACCGGCCAGATCGATGCCTGGCACCATCGGAAAGTCCCGCACCACTGGCGCTTTGCCGGTAATCGCCAGCGCATCTTTATAATTTAACGTGGAATACGCAACGTCCACCACAACCTCAGCTGCCGGCAACCGGCTGGCATCGAGTTGCTGTAAACTGGCGCGATAATCAGGCGTTTTATCGATCACTAAAGCATTAAACATCAGACACCTCCGCAAAACTAGGTAATTAAGACTAGTCCAGACAAGGGCTTAGCGCTATGCGGCTTTGGTCGCATGCGCTATCACCGTTATATTTTGTTACATCTGTAAGGTTTTCATTAATAACTCCAGCTGCTTTAATCCATGAACATCCACATCTAATCAGGAGCTTATTTTGAAATATTCCGCCCTCTCGCTCGCCCTGCTAGTGGCGCTCGGCGTAGCTGGTTGCAGCAGCCAACAAGCAACAACCTTACCTGCAGGGGTAAAGTTAGTTGCGGTAAATCCGCAACAGGATGACCGCATTAGTCTGCCGTATAAAAAATATCAGCTGGAAAATGGCTTAACGGTCATTATCCATGAAGATGATTCTGATCCACTGGTGCATGTCGATGTTACCTATCATGTTGGCTCAGCACGCGAAGAGTTGGGCAAATCTGGTTTTGCGCATTTCTTTGAACATATGATGTTTCAGGGCTCGGACAACGTGGGCGCTGAGATGCACTTTAAGTATGTTACCGAAGCGGGTGGTACCCTGAATGGTACTACTAACAGTGATCGCACTAACTATTTCCAGACCGTGCCGGTCAATCAGCTGGAAAAAATGTTGTGGTTAGAATCGGATCGGATGGGTTACTTCCTCGATTCCGTCACCCAGGAAAAGTTTGATATCCAGCTCTCGACGGTGAAAAATGAGCGCGGGCAGCGCGTTGATAATCAGCCTTATGGCCGTTACTTTGAACAATTGCAAGGTGCGCTCTACCCCTATGGGCATCCGTATTCCTGGCCGGTGATTGGTCATATGGATGATTTAAACCGCGCCACTATGCCAGATTTAAAACAGTTCTTCCTGCGTTGGTATGGCCCGAATAATGCGACGCTGACTATCGGCGGCGCGGTTAAGGCCGAAGAAATCCTGCCGATGGTGCAGAAATATTTTGGCACTATTCCGGCCGGCCCGGCGGTAGAAAAAATGGCTAAAGCGCCGGCGAAACTGGATGCGGATCGCTATGTATCGATGGAAGATAATGTCCACCTACCGCTGATTAGTATGACTTTTCCAACGGTCTATGCCGGTCACCCGGACGAGGCACCACTGAATATTCTGGCGGATATTTTGGGCAACGGTAATAACTCATTGTTGTATCAGAGCCTGGTGCGTCCGCAAATTGCGGTTAATGCGTCAGCCGGTCACCGTTGTATGGAATTAGCCTGTACCTTTAGTTTGAGCGCCTTGCCTCATCCGGCTTCAGGTAAAAATCTGGCTGATATTGAACAATTATTAAGGCAAAACTTACAGCAAGTGGCTGAGCGTGGTGTTAAGCCCGAGGATTTGGCTCGGGCTAAAACACGGGTTGAAGCACGCAGTATCTTTGGCTTACAGAGCGTTGCCGGTAAAGTCAGTCAATTGGCCTATAACGAAATTTTCTTTGGTGAACCCGATCGGATAGCTTCGTTACTGGCCAGTTACGAAGCAGTTACAGCAGAAGATGTGATGCGGGTTTATCGGCAGTATGTGCAAAACAGCCCAGCGGTAATCAGTAGTGTGGTACCGCGTGGTAAAACTGAGCTGATTGCCGCCGCCGATAATTTTACTGCCCAGAAGTTTGATCCGGCTAATGCGACTACCGCTGAACCGCTACCAATGCGTTATGCCGCCCACACTTTTGATCGCAAAGTGGTGCCACAGGCCGGCGCTAACCCCGCCATTTTATTACCTGACACCTGGACTACGGTGTTGGACAATGGCATTCAGGTGCTGGGTTCGGTGAGTGATGAAACGCCAACGACGTCGATTCTGTTACGGATCCCGGCGGGTAGCTTCCACAACACAGTGGAGCAAGCCGGGTTGGCATCAATGATGGCGGCACTGTTAAACGAAAGCACCGAGAATTACAGCACGGAACAAATGAGTATGGCGTTGGAATTGCTCGGCAGTTCAGTGTCTTTCAGTGCCTCGGATAATGAGCTGAATGTGTTTATCAGCAGCTTAAGCCGCAACTTGCCACAAACCTTGCAACTGGTGCAGGAAAAACTGCTGCGCCCGGCTTTCAATGCCGAAGATTTTAATCGCATCAAACAACAGCGGTTACAATCTTTAGCTCAGGCTCAGAAGAATGCCAGCTATCTGGCTGAACGTGCAGTCAGCAAGTTGATGTTTGGCGACAGCATTGCCGGACAATCCAGTATGGGGTCTGCTGAAAGTTTGCAAGCGATGACACTGGAGCAGGTAAGCGCGTTTTATCAGACACATGTTAAACCGCAGGGTGCGCAGTTAGTTACGGTATCTGATTTGCCGCAGCCGCAGTTACAATCGCTGTTAGCTGATATGGCCCCGCAGTGGCAGGGGAAAGCACCGGAACTGGCGTTAGCTCTACCGGCACCGGCAATCCAACAGGGTGCGATCTATCTGGTACATAAAGATCAGTCGCCACAGTCAGAAATCCGCATTGTGCGCCGCGCTATGCCACGCGATCTGACCGGTGACTTCTATCGCGCCGGCCTGATGAACTTTACGCTGGGTGGTAACTTTAATAGCCGCATCAATCTGAACTTACGCGAAGACAAAGGCTATACCTATGGTGCGCGCAGCGGTTTTGGTGGTGATCAACAAGTGGGTTTGTTTACTGCCAGTGCCGCAGTTCGTGCTGATGTGACACGTGAGTCAATCGAAGAGTTCTTAAAGGAGCTGAACAACTACCAGCAAAATGGTATGACGGCAGCAGAGTTGAACTTTATGCGCAGTGCGGTCAATCAGTCAGAAGCGCTACGCTATGAAACGCCAAATGCCAAGCTGGGTTTTATGGCGCAGATGCTGGAGTTTAATGTCGGTCCGGAGTTTACCCGCGAGCGCAATCAAATTCTGCAGCAGGCGTCACTTGAGCAGCTAAATGCGTTAGCCAGCCAATATTTGTCGCCGTCTGAGATGGTGATCGTGGTAGTGGGTGAAGCGGATAAACTGAAGCCGGAGTTGGAAAAGTTGCAATTGCCAATTATTGAGCTAAAGCTGTAATTGCTTATCAAAGTGCGTAAAAACGCCGGCTTCAGTCCGGCGTTTTTTATGCAACTTATAAAAAACGTTGTACGTAAGAGCAACTGGCATGAATTTGCAGCCCGTTGTCTTTTGCCCAGCTTAGGGCATGGCGCACCAGCTTTTCGGCCAGGCCTTTGCCGCGAAACTCCGGTGGCACATAGGTATGGCAAAAATCGATGTGTTGGCCGTTTAGCTGATAGTCGAGTAAGGCGCTGGCGTTACCCTCGCTCAGAATAAAGCGCTGGCCGGCACTGTCATGCTGAATATTCAGCTGCTGCATTATTCTTCCTCCAGCCAGGGTGTGGCGGGCAACAAGGCTAAATGCGCCACATAACGTTCCAGATTAAAGCTTTCCTGACGTTCAATTACCGCATACATTTCCGGTGCCAGAGCGCAGGCCATCAGTTCCAGCGCTTCTTCACGGCTATGGCCGGTCATCCGCAGCCGCATTAGGGTTGCCGTCACTTCTTTGGGGTAATTGTCGGCGAGCTGGTTTTCCAGCACTTCAAACAGGGTACTCTGGTCAATAAAGTCGTCGTCTTGCATTAGGTTAGCCTTAGCTGAAAACAAAAAATAGTGATAAAAGCCCAAGCCGGGCTACTGCTTTGGTGTGTTGCTTAGGCTAAGCTAGCCCTCACTAAATAACAATCAAAAATCCGTATTATGCAGCAAGTTGTTTCACACTGGCGTTACCGGCTGCAAAGCCTGGGGCCTGGTATTCTTATGGCTACCGCCGCTATTGGTGGCTCGCATTTGGTGGCATCAACCCAGGCGGGCGCGCTCTTTGGCTGGCAACTGCTGTGGCTGATCCTGCTGGTAAACCTGCTGAAGTATCCGTTTTTCCGCTTTGGGGTACAGTATACGCTGGAGCAAAACGAAAGTTTGGTCGAAGGCTATTTGCGCAAAGGCCGTGGTTACTTTTACAGCTTTGTGTTGCTTAATATGCTGGCCGCGGTGGTAAACACTGCCGGGGTACTGATCCTGACGGCAGCCCTACTGCAATATGCCTTACCCTGGCACTTATCGTTAACACTATTGTGTTGGCTGATTCTGGCCAGTTGCCTGGCGATTCTGCTGCTCGGACATTACCGGGCACTGGATCAGGTGGCCAAGCTGATTATGCTGCTGTTAACGCTGACCACGCTGCTGGCCGCCGCTATTGCCGTTAGCAAAGGCGCGGCGGCGCCAGCCGATTTTCAGGGGCCCTCACCCTGGCAACTGGCAATGCTGGGGTTTTTAGTGGCGCTGATGGGCTGGATGCCGGCGCCGATTGAGATTTCGGCGATCAGTTCGCTGTGGCTGAAAGCCAAACTACGACAACAGCCCCTGACCCGGGCGCAGGGCCTGTTTGATTTTAATCTGGGTTATTGGTTAACAGCCGCTCTGGCGCTGGTATTTGTGGCTTTGGGTGCCCTGGTGCAATATGGCAGTGACCAGCCGATAGCGCTGGCCGGCGCGGCCTTTGCCCAGCAATTGGTTGAAATGTATGGTCAAACCATCGGCGCCTGGGCCAAGCCGCTGGTTTCACTGATCGCTTTTCTCTGTATGTTCGGCACCACCCTGACCGTATTAGATGGGTATGCCCGCACCTTGCATGAGTCAGGACGACTGCTGGGCTGGTATCGAGCTGATAACCGGCGGGTGCTGTCGGTCTGTTTGCTGCTGCAGGCCCTGGCAGGAATGGCCCTGATCCTGTTTTTCCGCTCGGCGTTATCGCCGATGTTGACCTTTGCCATGACGTTGGCGTTTTTAACAACGCCAATCTTTGCCTGGCTGAACTTTAGTTTACTGCGCGGTAACACAGCACGGCCACTGGCACCCTGGCTACAGGTGCTTAGCTGGTTGGGATTAGCCTATTTGTTTGGCTTTGCCGTACTTTATCTGGCCTGGTATTCAGGTGTGCTTAATTCCTAATGGAGTAACTATGGCCTGGTGGCAATTAGTTGGCTTGTTTTTAATACAGCTGATGTTGATTCTGTTGGCGGCGCAGCTGTTCGGTCGGCTGGCCAGATATGTAGGCCAGCCGAAAGTTGTTGGCGAGATGATTGCCGGCGTGACTCTGGGCCCGTCCTTATTGGGTTGGTGGTTGCCGGAGTTACAACAGGCGATCTTTATTCCGGAAACTCGCAGCTGGCTGTATTTCGGCGCCCAACTTGGCGTTGGGCTCTATATGTTTTTGGTCGGTCTGGAGTTTAATACCCGACTGTTCCGGCAGCAGGCACAGAGTGCGTTAACCGTGTCGCTGGCGGGCATGTTAGTGCCCTTTGCCGTCGCGGCTTTGTTAGCGCTCTGGTTATTACCTATGCCTGGTTTGTTTGCGCCCGGCATCAGCTATGCCAATGCGGCTCTTTTTCTTGGTGCTGCTATTGCCATTACGGCCTTTCCGATGCTGGCACGGATTATTTATGAGCGGGGCCTCGCCGGCACTAAACTGGGTACTCTGGCGCTGGCGGCCGGCGCTATCGACGATGCGGCAGCCTGGCTGGTCCTGGCGCTGGTATTGGCCAGTTTCGGTGGCGGTAGTGAGCTGCTGATTAAAGCGCTGCTGGGTGGTAGCCTCTATGCTTGGTTAATGCTGACCAAAATGCGGCTCTGGTTGCAACCGCTGGCGGATCGGGTGGCGCTAACGGAGCAATTGGCGGCCTGGCAATTTGTGCTGATCCTGCTGTTGTTCGCATTGTCGGCCTGGAGTATGGATTTTGTTGGCTTACATGCGGTCTTTGGTGGCTTTTTGCTGGGTGTGGCGATGCCACGCGGTACCCTGGTGAGCGTGCTGCAACGACGGCTGGAGAAGCCGGTGTTACTGCTGCTGTTACCGATGTTTTTTACCTATTCCGGGCTAAATACCCGGCTGGATGTGCTGGGCGCTGGTGGCCTGTGGTTGGTGACATTGGTTGTATTGGCGTGTTCCATTCTGGCCAAATTTGTTGCCTGCTGGGCGGCAGCCCGGCTAAAAGGCGCCGATAATCCAACGGCACTGGCGATCGGCGCACTGATGAATGCCCGGGGCCTGATGGAGCTGATTATTATCAATATTGCACTGAGCTATGGCGTGATAGAGCAAGGGCTGTTCTCGATGCTGGTGGTAATGGCGATTGTCACTACGCTGATGGCCGCGCCGCTATTTCAGTTGGTCTATGGACGCTTTCAAACCAAGGCGATCCAGAATAAGCCAGATCAAGCTAAGGTTTAACGCCGGATATTTTTACTCAGGTTGCCGCAGTTCTGGTTGTGTTGGTTATACTGACGTAAAGACAGAGAGGGGAAGCGGCGATGTTAGTACAAGCAGTACGCTGGATATTGGGTGTGGTGCTGGCTTTGTTGATAGCTGCTGCAAGTTGGGCAGCAACAGAACCAGCTCAATCCTCTTTGCAGCTGGTGCTGGGTGAATTGCCGCCATATAACTGTCAGGATCTGGCAACGACGCCGCGTTGTATAAATAATAAAATCGCCGCCAAACTGGCGCATTACAGTGGGCTGGAGATCAGCGTCAGCCTGGCGCCTTACGCCCGTGCTTTGCGGATCTTACAGCAACAGCAGACCGATTTAATGATAGTACTGCAAAATCAGGCGGTGTTGGCGCACGCTGATCCGCTGCTGGCTTTGTACGATGTTGATTTGGTGTTACGGCTGCACCATTCCGCGTCCCGTCTGGCACCACAGGATATCCGTTTGGGTGTGTTGCGAGGCCTTGATCAAGATGTCTATCGTTTGTTACCCGCCTATCGTTATGTCGAGTTATCAGACTATGAACAAGGGGTAGAGATGTTGGCTTTGGGGCGGTTGGATGCCATTTTAGCGCCGGCTGATGCCTTGACGTTTTTACTGCAACGTCATGGCGTTGCATCGCAGATGATGGCAGAGCCTCAGCTACAGGTCCGGCAACAGGTTTGGTTGTATTGCCGCAAGCAGGCGTGCAGTGCCGAGCAACAGCGCCAGCTGCAGCTGGCAGTGCAGCAAATTCTGCCGCACATGCCAGCGATACTGCAGTTGATGCCGATAACTTACTACCAGTAAAACCAGTTGGCCCTGTAGCTTCTTGTCATAACAGTACCGAGCGGGTAAAGCAGTTATATTCTGTAACTGCTCCTCTCTGTTTTATAATGCCAGCGTCTTTTCGCCGCGGGAGATGCCAGAGACGCCGCTGCGCACCACTTCCAGGATCTGGGTACCGCTTAACGCCTGAATAAAGGCATCCAGTTTGTCGCTGGTGCCCACCAGTTGCACGGTGTAAGTAGTGGCAGAGACATCGACGATCTGGCCGCGGAAGATATCGGCACTGCGTTTTACTTCATCCCGTTGCTCGCCGACGGCTTTCACCTTGACCAGCATCAGCTCGCGCTCGATATGGGCAGCCTCGCTCAAATCCGTCAGTTTTACCACTTCAATCAGTTTATGCAGTTGCTTGGTAATTTGCTCGATCACCTGATCATTGCCATGGGTCACCAGCGTTAAACGCGACAGCGTCGGATCTTCTGTCGGCGCCACGGTCAGTGAGTCGATATTATAGCCACGCTGGGCAAACAGGCCGACCAAACGTGCCAGGGCGCCGGATTCGTTTTCCAGTAATACAGAAATAATATGCCGCATGCTTAAGTCCTCTCTGTCTTACTTAAAAACATCTCATTGACCGCACCGCCCGGAATTTGCATCGGATAAACGTGCTCTTTCGGATCGATATGGATATCCAGAAACACCAGCTGATCTTTGAGCTCGACAAAGGCGCGCTGCAGTGCCGGTTGCAACTCTTCCGGTTTGGTGACCCGGATGCCGACGTGGCCATAGGCCTCAGCCAGTTTGATAAAGTCAGGTAACGAGTCCATATAGGAGCTGGCGTAGCGCGACTCATAGTTCATATCCTGCCACTGCTTAACCATGCCCAGATAGCCGTTATTCAGGTTGATAATCTTCACCCCCAAACCATATTGCTTGCAGGTCGACAGCTCCTGAATATTCATCTGAATTGAGCCCTCGCCGGTGACACAGACCACATCCGCCTGCGGGAAATTCAGCTTGACGCCCATCGCTGCCGGTAAACCAAAACCCATGGTGCCAAGGCCGCCGGAGTTGATCCAGCGGTTTGGTTTATTAAATTTGTAGTACTGGGCGGCAAACATCTGATGCTGGCCGACATCACTGCAGACAAAGGCTTCGCCTTTGGTGATCTTGCTGACCTGCTCTATCACATGCTGGGGCTTTAACAGCGCAGAGGTAGTGTCATAGCGGCCACCATGTACAGCGCGCCAGTCATTAATCTGCTGCCACCATTGCTCGAGCGCACTGCTATCCAGCTTTTTCTTTTTCTGCTTCACAGTCGCCAGCATTTCTTCCAGCACTGGCTGTACCAAGCCAACAATAGGGATATGGGCATTGATGGTTTTTGAGATACTGGCCGGGTCAATATCGATATGGATAATGGTGGCATTCGGACAGAATTTTTTGGTGTTGTTAGTGACCCGATCGTCAAAGCGGGCGCCGACCGCCAGGATCAGATCAGCATGATGCATGGCCTGATTCGCCTCGTAGCTGCCATGCATCCCCAGCATACCGATAAACTGCTTGTCCTCACCCGGATAGGCACCCAGCCCCATTAGGGTATTGGTCACCGGCAGGTTCAGGTATTGCGCCAGTTCAGTCAGCTCGGCGGCAGCGCCACCCATAATCACACCGCCGCCAGAGTACAGCACCGGCTTTTTCGCTGCCAACAGCGCGCTAACCGCTTTTTTAATCTGGCCGCTATGGCCTTTTAGTTTTGGCTGATAAGAGCGCAGCTTAATTTCGTCCGGATAATGATACGGAAACTTATTACTCGGAATGGTCATATCTTTCGGGATATCCAGCACCACCGGGCCAGGCCGGCCACTTTGTGCAATATAAAACGCCTTCTTAATCAGGTACGGAATATCCTCGGGGCGGCGCACCGACATATTGTGTTTCACAATAGGGCGGGAAATACCCAGCATATCGGTTTCCTGAAACGCATCTTCACCAATCAGATGGCTCATCACCTGGCCGGTCAGCACCACCATCGGGATTGAGTCCATATAGGCGGTGGCGATACCGGTTACTGCATTAGTGGCACCCGGGCCGGAGGTAACCAGTACCACGCCGGCTTTACCGGTGGCGCGGGCATAGGCATCGGCCATATGGGTCGCGGCCTGTTCGTGGCGCACCAGCACGTGTTTTACTTTATTTTGCTGAAATAACGCATCGTAGATATGCAATACAGCGCCACCGGGATAGCCATAGACGTATTCTACCCCTTCATCGGCCAGCGCACGGATCACCATTGCTGCGCCCGATAACATCTCGGCATGTTTGGATTGGCTTGTCATAGTCAGGTCTCATCATTTTACAGAGGTCAAAGCGCCTGTTTTTTGGGTACAGGACGCTGTTGGCAGCCTAAATGCTACCTTGTGCTACGTGGTTGGCTGAACGGTATTGGCGAACCTTACCGGCGCTTTAGTGGTTAGCTCTGAGGCTTTTATAGTGCGCCTGATTAATTTACGGTAATGGCCGCGGAAAGTCGATGCCTTTTTCATGCTTTTAGACTTCTTTACTGCTTTGAAAAGCGGCACGTCGCCACCATAGTACAGGGAGTTAAAGCTAAGGAAGTGAAGTATGCAAAACCCTATTGTTGACGTCAGCCTGATCAATGCCCGCGAAGTGCTAGACCGTTCGTTACAGCAACTGGTGATCTTCCAGTTCTGGTCGGCGCGCAGTGCGCTTTGTCAGCAGTTAAGTCCGGTATTGGAAAAAATTGTCCGCCAGTACCCACAGCAATTGTGTCTGGCCAAAGTAAATTGCGATCAGGAGCAGGACTTGGCGATGCAGTTTGGTGTGCAATCACTGCCTACCGTCATGCTGATTAAAGATGGCCGGCCGGTCGATGGTTTTGCCGGTGCTGAGACCGAGCAGCAAATTCTGACCCGGCTGGCGGCCTATTTGCCAAAACCGGAAGATGAGCTGATTGCCACGGCCCAGCAATATTTGGCACAGCAGCAACTCGCTGAAGCTTATCCGCTGCTGGCCGAAGCGCTGACGCTGGCGCCAGAGCGGGTGGAAGTTAAACTCTGGTTAGCCGATACCGCTATTGGCCTTGGCCAGTTAACCCAGGCTGAAAAGCTGCTGGCTGAAGTGCGGCTGGCCGATCAGGACGCCTTATATAAAACCGTACTGGCCAAGCTGGAGTTGGCGCAGCAGGCCAGCAATACCCCGGAGATCCAGGCGCTGGAAGCCCGGCTGGCAGCAGCACCGGCAGATAACAGTTTAAAAGAGCAATTAGCTGTGCAGTACCAGGCCGTATTGCGCTCAGAAGAGGCATTGGCGTTGCTGCTGCAGATTCTGCAGCAGGACCTGAACTTTGGACAAAGCAAAAAGCTGTTTTTAGATATCCTGGCGGCCTTGCCTAAGGGCGATCCGCTGGCCAGCCAGTACCGGCGTAAACTCTATGCGCTGCTGTACTAAGGCCGATTTTTGAGTGTCTTTGCCTGCAGTGGCGCTGAGCTAGACACGCTGTTTAGCCAGGTTGCTGCTGTGCTTAACCGCTATCAGCGCTATTGGCAGTTACAGCCGATGGCGCGCTCTGCCTTACCCTTTGACGCTGCATTGAACAGCCTGCTGCAGAGCTTATCGCTTACCGAGCTGGCGACACTGGAAGATAACCCAGAGCAGCAACAACAGCGGTTTGGCACCTTTTTCCCCGAACTCTTTGCGCTACCGGCGACCAAGCAGGTTGAGCCGGCAGAGGCCTTACCCGAGTGGCCATTTTGGCTCACCAATGGTATTGGCGGGCGTAAACTCTCGCAAATTCAGCATTTTTGTCAGCAGCTCGCCCCATCCGAGCTGCCGCTGTTGGAATGGTGTGCCGGCAAAGGCCATCTGGGGCGGCTACTGGCGGCGCAGGGCCGGCAGGTGACCAGTATTGAATGGCAGGCCGAACTGTGCCGGCAGGGCGAGGCACTGGCAGCACAATTTCAGTTGCCGCAGCGCTTTGTCTGTGCCGATGTGTTGACGCCGGCGGGACGGGCAGTGCTGTCGCCGCAGCAACAACTGGTCGCTTTACATGCCTGTGGTGATTTACATCTGCAGTTAATAAAACATGCCGTTGCCGTCGGCACGCACGCCTTACAGCTGGCGCCTTGTTGTTACCATCTGATTGCCGCTGAACATTATCAACCGTTATCGACGCTGGCGCAGCAGCATAATCTGCAGCTGAGCCGACAGGATCTGAAACTGGCGGTACAGGCGCAGGTTACCGGCGGTGAACGGGTCGCGCGGCTGCGGCAAACCGAAGTCAGCTGGCGTCTGGCGTATCAGTTATTGCGCACTGAACTGACGGCTGATGCCCGCTATCAGCCGCTGCCATCTTTACCTAAGCACTGGTTTAGCGGTGACTTTAGCGCTTTTCTGGCCTATGCAGCGCAGCTGCAACAACTGTTATTACCGGCGGTTATCGATAATAACGCTTTGCTGGCGAGGGCTGACGAAGCTTATCTACAACTGCAACGTATTGATGCGGTGCGGCATCTGTTTCGCCGGCCGCTAGAGCTATATCTGGTACTGGATCGGGCGTTGTACCTGCAACAACAGGGTTATCAGGTACAGCTGTCGGTGTTTTGTGCTTATCAGATCACGCCGCGAAACTTTTTAATCCGGGCCTGGCGTGATACGTCAGCTTTGGCTGACCGGTGTAGCCTGTAAGCTGCGTTGGCTCTGCTTCAGATAGCACTCAATTTGCTGATCTTTACGCTGCCAGCGCTGATTCAGCCACTGCTGGAAGTTATCGCGAAATACCGGATCATTAAAATAATCACCAATGACTGCGGCATCAACCGGCAGGATCTCGGCCTGGATCACCACCCGTTTTAACCGTCCCATCAACATATCCATGGCAATATGCTGGCTGTTATCCGGGTAAATCAGCGTGACGTCCAGGATAGCATTAAACTGCTCGCCCATACTGGCCAGTGTAAAGGCGATACCACCGGCTTTGGGTGGCAGTAAATGGGTAAAGGGGCTGTTTTTCGCGCGCTGTTTTTCTGGTGTACAACGGCTGCCTTCCACAAAGTTGATAATAGTCGTCGGTGTATGCACAAACTTAGCACAGCTGTTACGGGTAGTTTCGATGTCCTTGCCTTTAAGTTCAGGATGTTTGGCCAAAGTCGCGGCGCTATAGCGTTTCATATAGGGCATATCCAGCGCCCAGCAGCCGGTGCCAAGGAAGGGCACCCACTTTAACTCATCTTTTAAAAAGAATTTTGGCTCCGGGATCAGGTGATAAGCAAAGGTACTGACCACCGGAATGTCAACCCAGCTCTTATGGTTGGCGATCAGCAAATACCAGCTGTCTTTATCCAACTGCTGCTGACCACTGATTTGCCAGTCGACATTATTAAACAGGTTAATTAAAAAGGTGTTCACCGCCGTCCAGCCGCGGTAGCAGCGCCGGCCCAGAGCGGCAATCAGCCGGTGCGCAGCTTTAAAAGGTAACAGCAGTTTCAGGATGCCAAGCGGGGTAACCACTATGCCCCAGAATGCCAGATTTAACGCAAATAAACTAAAGCTGATCGGTAACAGTAAAAATCCGGGTAAAAAGCTTAGCATCGCTGACACACTCCGTTATTTGCCTGCGCTTGTCTCTAGCCTGGCCAGTTGCTGGTCTTTCTCTAACCATAACTGGTTAAGCCACTGCTGAAAGCGCTCACGATACGCCTGATCGTGGTAGTCACCTATTAACTCTTTCGCAATAGGTAGTACCTTAATATTGACTGTTATAGCATGAACCTTGCCGGAAATATAATCCCAAAATGTTGGAATGCCGCCTGGATAGTGAATGGTCACATCCAGCAGTTTGTGTAGCTGCTCACCCATTGCGCCCAGCACAAAGGCGGTACCGCCAGCCTTGGGTTTTAACAAATGCCGGAACGGCGACTGCTGGCGGTCGTGCTTATCACGGGTAAAGCGGGTGCCTTCAACAAAGTTCATAATCGACACTGGCTTAAAGCGGAATTTAGCACAGGCTTTGCGCGTGGTTTCGATATCTTTGCCCTGTAGTTCCGGACGTTTTTGCAGTAATTGTTTGCTGTAGCGCTTCATAAAGGGGAAGTCCAGTGCCCACCAGGCCAGGCCCATAAAGGGCACATACAGCAGTTCTTTTTTCAGGAAGAATTTAATAAAGGGGATCTTGCGGTTAAAAATATTCTGCAGAATTAAAATGTCGGCCCAGGATTGATGGTTGGCGATAATCAAATACCAGTCTTTACGCGACAGTTTTTCCAGTCCTTCAACCCGCCACTTGATCGAGGTAAAAATACGGGTCGTCAGGTTATTAACACTGATCCAGGCTACTGCCATCGCATCCAGCAGATAGGTCATCCAGGCTTGCCAGCGTTGGATCGGAAGGAGTTTTAGAATCGCCAATAACATAATGGGTACAAACCAAAATAAGGTATTGACGACATACAGCAGAAAGGAAAGCGACCCCTTTATCGGGTGCGGTAACCAATTTAACATAAGGCACTTATCTCATTTTCAGGTGGCAATACCACCGGCTAAATGGGGAGGTGTAAGTGGTTACACCTCCGATCAGTGCCTATTCTAGCTTAATCTTCGAAGTAGGTGTAACCATAAACGCCGGCTTTCAGTTCATCCAGCAGCTCATCTTTACGTTCGTCCTGCAAATCCAGTTTAGCCAGTTGTTTGGTGTAAGAGGCAATCAGCTTTTTGGCATCAAACTGTACATAGCGCAACACATCGGCTACCGTATCACCCTTGATAATATTGGTCAGCTTATAACTGCCATCTTCGGTCAGTTCGACATGCACTGAATCGGTATCACCAAACAGGTTGTGCAGATCACCCAGAATTTCCTGATAGGCGCCAACCATAAACATGCCAAGCAGATATTGCTGATCGTCTTTGTATTCCGGCAGTGGCAGGCTGGATTCGATACCATTGCCATCCGCATAGCTTTTCAGCATGCCGTCTGAGTCACAGGTAATGTCCTGAATAATGGCGCGGTGATTCAGTGGCTCCGTCATCCGCTCCAGCGGCATTACCGGGAACAGCTGATCAATACCCCAGGCATCCGGCATGGACTGGAACAGCGAGAAGTTAACGAACAGCTTATCGGCCAGTTTTTCGTTTAACTCATCGTGAATCGCGCGGTGCGAGCGGGCATTCAGATCCAGATTCGCCCGTACCTTATTAATGGTGGCAAAGTACAGCTGCTCTAACAGCGACCAATCTTGTAACGTCAGCAGGCCATGCACATACTGGGCATGGGCATCGGTAAAGTAGTGTACAGCATCATGATAGGACTCGACGGCACTACGTGGCGTTACATTCTTGTAGGCATCCCACATCCCTAAAATGACCGTCGGCGCATCTTCGCTCGGCTCCGGCAGATTCACTAAACCAGGCGCCCGCTCGATATCGATGGCATCGGTTACCAGTACCGCATGGTGTGCGGTCATCGCCCGGCCAGACTCGGTAATAATATTCGGATGTGGTAAGTCGTACTCGTCACAAACTTCTTTTAAACCATTAACCACGTTACGGGCATATTCATACATGGTGTAGTTCATCGAGCAGGCTGAGCGTGATTTCGAGCCTTCGTAATCGACTCCTAAACCGCCGCCGACGTCTACCGTGGTAATAGGCACGCCGAGGGTACGCAGTTCAGCGTAATGACGGGCACATTCGCGGATCGCATTGTGGATATCGCGGATATTGGCAATTTGCGAGCCGATATGGAAGTGCACCAGCTGCAGCAGGTCTAACTTGCCGGCATCACGCAGAATATCGATAGCTTGCAGTACCTGGGTGGCGGTGAGGCCAAATTTACCTTTTTCACCACCGGTATTTTGCCATTTGCCTTTGCCGACCGAGTTTAAGCGAATACGGATCCCGATCCGTGGCGCCGCACCCAGATTATCGATTTCGCGTAGCAAGGTTTTCAGCTCTGACAGCTTTTCAACAACCACATAGACCGTATGGCCCATCATCTGACCAATAGTCGCCAGGCGCAGGAATTCGCTATCTTTATAGCCGTTACAGACGATTTGCAGTGGCTGCTCGGTTACGCCAAGGATTGCCATCAGCTCCGGCTTACTACCGGCTTCCAGGCCAACTTTGCCGCTATCATGGCTAATCAGGCGTTTAACTACTGAGAATTGCTGGTTTACCTTGATTGGATATACCGCAGTGTATTGGCCCTGATATTCTTTTTCGGCTTTGGCGCGTTGGAAAGACTTAATTAAGGTATCTACCCGATGCTGCAGAATATCGGTAAAGCGTACCAATACCGGCAGCGTCAGGCCTTCTTCCTTAAAGCGTTGCGTCAACTCCGGAAAGCTAATACCTGGCTTACTGTGATCCTGATCCGGGTAGGCAATCAGATCACCAGCCTTGTTCACATCAAAATAGCCTTCACTCCACACGGCTACGTTATAGATGGAACGTGCCTTCTCAAAACCCCAGTCTGCCATTGTCTTTCCTCAAAAAAATTAACTGCTATAGTTTAAAGCCATTAGCCGCAAGGTGCAGCAAAAAAGCCGAAAAATTTGTATGTCAGCGCTATCGAAGGCAAAATACGCGCCTTATACGTTGCAGGGGGTAATAATGTCAGTATTTGATGACAAAAAGTGGCTAACCGAGGTGTTTGCCGACAGCGGTAGTGTGTTTGGCTTAGCCATTACCAGGAAACTGGATGAAGTGCAGTCACCCTTTCAGAAAATTGCCATGTATGAAACCACCCATTTTGGCAATCTGATGGTGATTGATGATGTGATCATGCTTAGCAGCCGGGATAACTTCCTGTATCACGAAATGCTCAGTCATCCGGTGCTGTTTACCCATCCGAATCCGAAGAATGTGGTGATTATCGGCGGCGGTGACTGCGGTACCCTGCGTGAGGTGTTAAAGCATCCTGGCGTAGAGCGCGTGACGCAAATCGATATCGATGAGCAGGTGACCCGGATGGCAGAAAAGTACTTCCCGGAGCTGTGCGCGTCAAACAATGACCCGCGCGCGACACTTAAGTTTGAAGACGGTATTAAATTTATGCGCGAAGCTGCGCCGGGTTCTATCGATGTGATTATTGTCGATTCGACTGATCCTATTGGCCCGGGCGAAGGCCTGTTTAACCGCGCCTTTTATACCAGCTGTGTGGCGGCATTAGCTACCGACGGTATTCTGGTACAACAAAGTGAGTCACCGCTGATCCATATGCCGCTGTTAAAAGCGATGCGTCAGGCAATGAGCGATGCCGGCTTTGCCAGCCTGCAAACACTAAACTTCCCGCAAATGGTATATCCATCGGGTTGGTGGACCTGTACGCTGGCGAAGAAAAACGGTGAATTTAACGGTTTCCGCGAAGCCGATGCGGCGGCTGCGCCCTTTAGTACCGAGTACTACAATGTCGAGGTGCATCAGGCGGCCGGCGCCCTGCCAAATTTTGTAAAAAAAGCCTTTGCTGAATAGTCAGCTGTAAAATAGACAGCTGTAAAACACAACGCCCGGCTTAGCCGGGCGTTGTGTCTTTAGCACAAGAAATTACTCGACGATCGGTTCGATATGCACTTCTACCCGGCGGTTGCGCGCGCGGTTGGCTTCTGAGTTATTCTGAAACGCCGGCCGGTCCGGGCCATAACCGATGGTTTCAATGCGGATCGGTTGCACACCCTGCGCTACCAGATAGCTTTGCACGGACTCCGCCCGGGCGCGTGACAGGTTCATATTAAACTGATACGGACCGGTATCATCAGTATGACCGGCGACTACCACCATGGTTTTCGGATACTCACGTAAGACCTTGGCGATATCGTTTAACGCCGGATACAGGCTGGGACGAATATCAGAGCGGTTAATATCAAAAGTCAGTTGCGCCGGAATATCCAGCACTAAACGGTCACCGTCGCGTTGTACGCCCACACCTGAACCTTTTAGCTCTTCGCGCAGCGCCTTTTCCTGGTTATCCATATAGCTGCCTACGGCCGCACCGGCCAAAGCGCCGACCGCGGCACCAATAACCACCCTTTTGTTTTTATGGTTGCCAGTTGCTTTACCTGCTATAGCACCGGCTACCGCACCGATGGCCGCACCGCGGGTGGTATTTTGGTTATCGGTAGTGGCACAGCCGGCCAATACCAGGCTGCCAGACATCACGGCTACTAGTGCAACTTTTGCTTTCATCTTGTTTCTCCATTACGCAATTGGCGCTAAGTATATAGCAGTTTAGGTTAAGGGTATGAATGATTGCTGAATTTGCGGATTCGCTGAAAGAAATAGCGTTAGACATATAGACTGCCAAAGATTAAGCTTTGGACCAGCAGAATAACCCAAAGCAGATGTTGGTAAGCAGGTAGCGAAGATGGCGGTATGTGGCTGGAAACGGATCGTTTTAAAAGTAGGCAGTGCGCTGATTGCGCCTAATGCAGCCGGCTGCTCTACCCGGTATTTGTTATCTATCGCCCGCTTTATTGCCGAGTGCCGGGCGGCCGGTACTGAGGTGGTGCTGGTGTCGTCAGGCAGTGTCGCCGCAGGTCGCAATGCCATTAGCTATAAGCAGTTGCCGTTGCCAATTAACGTGAAACAGGCAATGGCGGCAGTGGGGCAGAGTCGGATGATGGCAAGCTGGGCACAATTATTTGATTTTGACTGTGCACAGATCCTGCTGACCCATGACGATTTAAAAGATCGCCGCCGTTATCTGAATATCGATAATACCCTGCGCACTTTGCTGGCGAATCAGGTGCTACCCATTGTTAACGAGAATGATACCGTTGCCACGGTCGAGTTAAAGGTCGGCGATAACGATAATCTGGCGGCGATGGTGGCGATTCTGGCTGATGCTGATGCCTTATTAATCTGCTCGGATATCGACGGCCTCTATACCGCCAACCCACGTACTGAACCTGACGCTGAGCTGGTGCCACAGGTTACGCAAATTACACCACAGATTTATGCGATGGCCGGTGGCAGCCACCATGCTATTGGTACCGGCGGCATGCAGACGAAAATTCAGGCCGCCGATAAAGCAACCCGTGCCGGTATTGATACCCTGATTATCAATGGCCAGAAAGCGGCAACCTTTGATGAATTACTGGCCAACCGGCATTGTGGTACCTTGTTTCAACGACAACAAGAGCGGCTTAGTGCGAAAAAGCACTGGCTGCGACATAGCCTGAAGCCGCACGGTCAACTGGTGATTGACGACGGTGCCGCGCAGGCACTGCTGGCCCGGGGGGCTTCGTTATTGCCTTCCGGCATCAGTGCGGTCAGTGGTGACTTTGATAAAGGCGATGCGGTACTGGTACTTAATATGGCCGGTCAGACGCTGGCGCAGGGTATTAGCCAGTATAGCGCGCTGGAGCTTAGTAAGATCCGTGGCATAAAAAGCCAGCAAATTGATACCATCCTTGGCTATTGCTCCAGTGAAGTTGCTATTCACCGCGACGATCTGGTGCTGCTTAACTAGACTACACTAAGGACGTAGTCAGCAATCGTTGGGGAATATAGTGCAGATTGCGGTAGTCGGTGGTGGCATTAATGGTCTGTGCAGTGCCTGGCAGCTGGCGCTGGCTGGTCATCAGGTTACCTTGTTTGAACGCGACCAGTTAATGCAAGCCACCAGTGTTGCCTCATCCAAACTGTTACATGGCGGCTTACGTTATCTGGAGCAAGGTGAGTTCCGGCTGGTGCGCGAAGCCTTACAGGAGCGGCGCTGGTGGTTAAAAAAGGCACCACAGTTAACCCGTCGCTTACCCATCCTTTATCCCCTCTATCAGCATTCTCAGCGTGCCCGCTGGCAGCTGAAAATCGGACTCTGGTTATACGATAGCTTTGCCGGTAAAAAGGGCATTGGCCGGCATCGCTGGTTAACGGCGGTACAGACGCTACGCTGCTCACCGCAACTAAAAGCCGAAGGTTTATTGGGTGCCTATCTGTTTTTTGATGGCCAGATGGATGATCAAAAGCTTGGCCTCTGGATGGCAGAGCAGTGCCGCAAGGCCGGCGTCAATATTGTAGAGCACAGCCCGGTATTAAAAATTCAGCCAGATGGTGAACTACAGCTCACCGGTGGCAAGCTAAAATTCGCCAGCATTATTAATGTCGCTGGCCCCTGGAGCAGTGCCCTGTTACAACAATCCGGCCTGATGGCGGCACCCCTTGATCTGGTGCGTGGCAGCCATTTGTTACTGCCTGCGATTAGCCGTTATGGCCATATGTTGGAAGTGCCGGGTGAGCGGCGTATCGTGTTTGCTTTGCCTTATCAACAGCAGTGTCTGCTGGGCACGACCGAGGTGCGGCAGCCACTGGATGATCCGGTGCAGTGCTCACCGGCAGAACGTGACTATTTACTTGGGGTATACGCACATTACTTTACGCCAGCGGCCACGCCAGAGCAGCTATTGGGTAGTTTTGCCGGCGTCAGACCTTTATTGGCGGGAAGTGCCGATGCCAGCCGCGCCAGCCGGGAGTATCAGTTTAGCTGGCAGGGGAAGATTTTGACGGTCAGTGGCGGCAAATGGACCACAGCACGGGCACTGGGGCAACAACTGGCGGCTGAGGTCAACCGCCAGTTTTAGCCTTTACAGCTCCAGCGCCAGGATTTTCGAGCGGCGCTGATAGTTATACAGCTGCTTTTTCTGGGCCGGCAGATCATCGACGGTCACCAGTTCAAAGCCTTGCTCCAGGAACCAGTGAATACTGCGGGTGGTCAGGGCGAACAGCCGGCTGTATTTGCGTTGCCGGGCCTGCTGGATCACACTTTTTAGCAGGGTAGTACCACGATCGGCATCGCGGTAATCCGGGTGTACCGCCAAACAGGCAAACTCACCAACATTCTCTTCCGGAAACGGATAGAGCGCGGCACAGCCGATCACCAGACCATCGCGTTCAATCAGCGTAAAGTAGTCGATTTCCATTTCCAGTTGTTCGCGCGAGCGGCGTACCAACAAGCCTTGCTGCTCCAGCGGCCGGATCAGATCCAGAATACCGCCGATATCGCTGATCACTGCACGGCGCAATTTTTCTGCCGATTCGGTGACGATCTGGGTCCCGATACCATCGCGCGAGAACAGCTCCTGTAACAGTGAGCCATCTTCACTGTAACTCACCAGGTGACAACGCGGCACACCAGCACGACAAGCTGTTACTGCAGCCCGTAAGAAGGCCGCTGTACCAATACAGTGATCGTCCTGTTGCTCCATTTCATACAGAATGCTTTCTGCCATATTTGGCATCAATTCTGCTGTAATGTCCCCATTTTCGCCGACGATGCCGCCTACTTCGTTAAAGCCAATCATCTTATCGGCTTTCAGCCGGATCGCGACCTGGGTGGCAATTTCTTCGGCCGTTAGATTAAAACTCTCGCCGGTGACGGAGGCGGCGATCGGCCCCATCAGCACTATGCCGTTATTATCAAGCTGACGGCGGATACCGGCGGTATCGATACGGCGCACCTTACCGCTGTGAAAATAATCGATACCTTCATCAACACCAAGCGGCTGGGCAATGACAAAGTTACCGCTGACCACGTTAATTTGTGCACCCTGCATCGGGGTATTGCTTAAACTCATCGATAAGCGGGCGGTAATATCCAGCTGTAAAGCACCGGCAACCTGTTTAATCAAGCGGAAGGAGTCATCGTCGGTGACCCGGATCCGGTTATGGTATTGTGGCTCCAACCCGGCGTTAAGCAGCGCCTGGTTGATCTGCGGTCGGGCGCCATACACCAGCACGACTTTAATCCCCAAGCTATTTAGCAGGGCAACATCGTTAATAATGCTGCGAATGCCGGGTTGCATAATGGCTTCGCCACCCAGCATCACCACAAAGGTTTTGCCACGGTGGGCGTTGACATAGGGGGCTGACTGGCGGAAACCGCTGACGAGTTCAGTTGTACGCACGGGCGAATATTTTCCTTGCACGGTATACAGATAAGATAAGTCTGGCAGCATTCCGGGAAAACTGCCAGACCAGCACAAAAAGTTGCGCAATTTTAGCAATAAAGTGGTTTTATATCCAATATTGCTGCATAAATATTCCTGTTTAATCCAGAATAATATGCGGTAAGAAACGTGAACTGTCTTTGGTGATCAGGCTGTTATCTTCGCGAATACCGATACCTGCCGCCAGATCACCGACCACCCAGCTGCCAATCAGCGTATAGCTGTCACCAAAGCGTGGCAGCGACGCAAAGGCCTGCCGGATATAGCCGCTGTCGGTATAAGGGCCGCCCTGCTGTAACCGTTCTCCTTGTGGGGTAACCAACTCAACATTGGCGCCCTCCCGCGAGAACAGGGGTTTGCGAACCCAGCCCGGACTAAGTGGTGTTTTGCCATCATCAAAAAAGGCAGGTAGCAGATTCGGATGGCCCTGATACTTTTGCCATAATAACGGCAGAATCCCTTTATTGGAGAGCAGTAACTTCCATAACGGCTCTAAAAAGCGGGTGTCGGAGCTTAAAATGGTGCTGGCGAATTCTTCCTGCAGCATAAACTCCCACGGATAGAGTTTGAACAGACCCAGGATCGGATAGCCTTCCAGATCGACCAGCTGGCCGTCGATATCACCAATCTGCTCCAGCTGGATATAGCGGCTGTCCAGGCCACTTTGCAGCGCAATATCCATCAGATAATCAACAGTGCCCTTGTCTTCCTGACTTTCGGTGACGCTACTGAAATAGAAAGGGCGTGGTAAAGGCAGCTCGGCAAAGGCCTGCTCCAGCTTATCCTGCAGCGAGTTAAACTGATCGGCGCCCTCAGGCAACACCCCACGCATTTGCTGATCTTCCAACCACACCCACTGGAAAAAGCCGGTTTCATACAGCGAGGTCGGCGTGTCGTAGTTCAGCTCCAGCAATTTCGCTGGGCCCTTGCCGTCATAGGCAAAATCCATCCGGCCATACAGGTGCGGCTCGGCACGCTGCCAGCTCTCTTTCACCGCGTCCCAGAACTGCTGCGGGATCCCGAGTTGGCTCAGCTGTTGTTCACTGCTAACGATATCCGGAACCAGTTCTAAGGCCATCTGATGCAGCTGTTCAGTCGGCGCTTCCAGATCATCTTCAATCTGCGCCAGACTGAACTGATAATAAGCCGACTCATCCCAGTAGGGCTCGTTATCAATGGTATGAAACTGAAAGCCAACACTTTCAGCAAAAGCCTGCCAGCCCGGGCGAGGTGCGATCGTAACCTTTTTCATTGTTTAGCCGCCATAGGTGGTTTGCCGCGGCGCAGCTGCTGCGCGTTGCTGTGCCTGAGCACCAAAGCCACCCCGACGGGCCAGGGTGGCAGGTTTGGGTTGTACTGCCGAAGGCCTGACCTGAGTTGGGCCTGGCTGACTGGCCACCGGTGTATTGCCGGCAGTGCGGAAAGTACTTTGATCATCCCGGGCTTTGTACAGAGGTTGGTTTGGTACCGTATTACGGCCACCGGCTGCGGCTGCACTTTGTTGCTGCTGTGGTGCCATACCGCCACGGTTTAGCATCTGTCCGGCTAAAAAGCCCATCATCATCGGCATAAAAAAGCTGCCCTGGGCATGCTGCTCGGGCGCGGTTTCACAGCGACCTGCGCCAAAGTCCGCTTCACATTCCTGCTTATTGGCATACTTAGGTGCTACCTGTGGGTGTAATGCCTGGGCTTCGGCAAAGGCCGCCTGGCACTGAGCCGGTGGATTATAGAAGGCCGCACATTCATCCGGGGTATTAAATACCTGGGCTTCGACCGCTTGTTCGCTGCCACAGCCCTGCAACACCAGGGTTGCGGCCGGCACCATAAAGATCAGCGCCGCTTTGCGGCTGCGCTTAAAAACTTTTTTCTGCATCTTTGGCTCCTTAAATAATGCGCTAGTAGGTCATACAGGCTGCATTGAGCATACCAACACTGATTGAGCAGCCAGCGGAGAAAATACCGGCGGCGATATCACCCTGAGTGATACGTTGTGACAGGTTTTTCAGGGCCAATTGGCTGACAAAAAAGGTCAGCACTTGCACCAGCAGGGCAACCAAACCCCAGATAGCGCAATCGAGTAACGACATGGAATGGGTAATGGCACTGGACAACGGCAGCGCAAAGCCAATCAGGGCTCCGGCAAAGGCGACGGCTGCAGCCGGATTATTGTCGCGGATCAGGCCAAATTCGTCATGGGGTGTTACCCAGCTGTACAGGCGGACAAAGACCAGCACTGACACCACGGCCAGGGCAAAGTAAGCCAGAAAAGACGGTAAGCCCGCCAGTGAAGTTAAAGCGGTATCAAGCATGATAAAACTCCTGCAATAAGAACTGTGTTGATCCTGCGAAAAATTGCTGCCAATTACAAGAAAAACCGTACCTACTGGCGGCAGCACAGGTTACGACCGGCATTTATCGCATCTGGCGGGGCTCATATCCTGTTTCGGCAGCGGTAGCAGAGCAGATTTTCTACACTCGCCACGATAAAACATAATAAGGAACTTCGTATGACAAAACTTTCCGCGTTAGCACTTGGGGTGGCTTTGGCTCTGGGCATTGCAGGTTGCAGCAGTCAGCCGGTGACAGAACAAACTCAGCTCACTCAGGCTGACAGCCAGCGTGCTGGCTTTGAGCTGAACAACTTTGATAAGAGTGTTGCGCCGCAGCAAGACTTTTTTCGATTTGTAAACGGTAACTGGCTGGGTAACACTGAGATCCCGGCTGATAAGGCGCGCTGGGGCAGTTTTGACGAGCTGCGTGAAAACGCCGAAAAGCAAGTGCTGGAAATTATTCAGGAGCTGGCAGCCACTGAGCATCCGAAAAACTCTGACGCCCAGAAAATGGCCGATCTCTACAAGTCATTTTTAAACGAGCCGCTGATTAATACACTGGGCCTGAATCCACTGCGTGGCGATATCGCCCGCATCGAACAGGTTCGCAACCATCAACAGCTGGCTGTGCTATGGGGCGAATTACAGCGCTACCGCTATGGCACCCCGATTGCTGTGTTTGTCGGTCAGGACCAGCGGCAATCTGATCAATATATTACCGGAGCCAGCCAGGGCGGCTTGGGTTTACCGGATCGCGATTATTACCTGAAAGATGACGAACGTTCGCTGCAGTTACTTGGTCAATACCGTGACTTTATCGCCAAATTATGGCAACTGGCTGGCTGGGAGCAGCCAGAACAAGCGGCTGAACAGGTGATTGCGCTGGAAACTCAGCTGGCCAAGGCGCAGTGGAGCCGGATCCAGAACCGGGATCGTAACGCCACCTACAACAAGCTCAGTGTCGCTGAGTTGAGTAAACTGGCGCCGGGTTTTGACTGGCCGGCGTTTTTACAAGCTGCCGAGCTGGGTCAGGTGCAGGAACTGGTGATCCGTCAGCCTTCGTACTTTACGGATTTTGCCAAGCTGCAGGCGCAATTACCGGTAAGCCAGTGGCAGACCTATCTGAAGTTTCACCTGCTGCGCGCCAATGCCGCTAATCTGAGCGAGCCCTTTGTCCAGGCCAGTTTTGATTTCTACGGCAAAACCTTAAGCGGCTTGCAGGAGCAGCGCAGCCGGGAAAAACGCGCCGTTAGTCTGGTCGATAGCAACCTCGGTTTTATGGTCGGCAAAGAATATGTCGCCCGGCATTTCAAACCCGAAGCCAAGGCGCGGATGGATGAAATGATTGAAAATCTGCGTGGCGCCTTTAAAGAGGCCATTAACGAGCTGGAATGGATGAGCGAGGCAACCAAGGTCGAGGCTCAAGCCAAGTTGGCGAAGTTTAATACCAAAATCGGCTACCCGGATGTCTGGCGCGATTACGACTGTTTAACCATTGATGCCAACGATTTAATTGGTAACCTGCGCCGCAGCAGCGAGTGCGAGTATCAGCGGATGGTTAACCGTTTAGGTCAGCCGGTAAACCGGGATGAATGGGGTATGACACCGCAGACGGTGAATGCTTATTACAGCTCAACGATGAACGAAATTGTGTTCCCGGCCGCGATCCTGCAGCCGCCGTTCTTTAACGTCGATGCCGATGATGCGGTGAACTACGGCGCTATCGGTGGCGTTATTGGCCATGAATTTACCCATGGCTTTGATGATCAGGGCCGGCGCTCTGACGGTGATGGTAACCTGCGCGACTGGTGGACGCCGGAAGATGAGCGGCAGTTCCGCGAGCGCGCACAGCGTATGATCGATCAATACAATGCCTTTAATCCGATCGATAACCTGCATCTGCAGGGCGCTTTGGGTCTGGGTGAAAATATTGCCGATCTGGGTGGTTTAACAGTGGCGTTCCGTGCCTATCAAAACTCGATTAAAGATCAACCGCGGCAGACTATCGCCGGCTTTACCCCGGAGCAGCGTTTCTTTATCGGCTGGGCTCAGGTTTGGCGTATTAAGTTCCGTGACGAAGCTTTGCGTCAGCAAGTGATTACCGGGCCGCACTCACCGGGCATGTACCGGGTACTGGGGGTGTTGTCGAATATGCCAGAGTTTTATGAAGCCTTTGATATTAAAGAGGGTGATGGCATGTACCGCAGCGAAGATGTGCGGGTTAAGATCTGGTAAGGTCGCATAACAACGCAAACCCCGGCAGTTGACCTGTCTCTTGATCACAAGTCAGC